>NZ_SRLW01000120.1:0-28072 GCF_006518215.1 Myxococcus sp. AB025B | reverse complement strand
GGGGCCGGCGGCGCGTACGCGGGGGCAATCGAGGGAGGAGGCGCGGGCGGCAGGGGCCCGTTCATGTCCAGCCGGGGCGGCACCGGGCGGGCCTGCTGGTAGGCGCCCTGCGAGTAGAGGACCTCCACCTCGCGCATGCAGCGCGACAGGAAGTCGAAGATCTCCGCGGACACCTTGCGCAGCTCCGGATGCGTCTCCGGGGCCAGGTGCTCGGGCGCGAAGCGCTTGGCCATGCGGAAGAAGGCCAGGCGCACCTCGTCGAGCGAGGACGAGGGCTTGGCGCCGAAGACCTCGTGTGGAGGCAGGTTCTGCAGCCCCTTGAGCTGGGTGCGCAGGCGCTCGGCCTGCTGCTGCTCCACGGACTGCGACGGGCGCGCGGCGGTGAACAGGTCCGCCAGCTCCGGCAGCTCCTGGAGGGCCACCCATTGGGTGCCATCGCGCGACGCGCGCACGGCGGCCTTCATCCGACCGGAGGCGATGAGCTCGCGCAGGGCCTGGAGGGCGATGGGCCCCAGCACGCGGCCGAGATTGTCCGCTACCCAGTAACCGACAGCAGGAGACGACACGCAGACACCTCTGAGGTCAGTGAGCCAACGCCTGGCGCACGGCCGAGGCGATTTCCAGCGGATGGAAGGGCTTACCCACGAAGCCCACCGCGCCAGCGGCCATGGCCTGCTCCACCACGGGCTCCGCGTCCATGCTGCTGATGACGAGCACGCGCGTGCCGGGCGACACCTGCTTGATGGCGCCGAGCACCTCCAGGCCGCTCTTCTTCGGCATGAACAGGTCCAGGAACATCACCGCGGGCTTCTCGCGGGCGGCCACCGCGAGGCCCTCTTCTCCGTCGGCGGCCTCGAGCAGTCGCAGCTCGATGCCCGTGTCGGCGATGACGTCCTTGAGGATGCGGCGCACGAAGCTGTCGTCGTCGACGAGCAGCAGTGTCGGGGTGTCGGACATGGCGCCGCATGATACTTGGACCGCGCAACATCCGCGCGAGGGTCTGCGTCGCCTGCCTGCCTTTTTGGGTTAAGGGGTGAGCATGTCCATTGACCAGGCCCTCTCTCACTTCGAGTCCCAGAAGAACGTCTACCTCGAGGACCTCATGGCCCTCGTGCGCATACCCAGTGTCTCGTTCCCTGGCTTCGACGCCGCCCGTGTCCGGCAGAGCGCCGAGGCGACTTCTCGACTCTTGAGGGACCGTGGGTTTGAAAACATCCAGCTACTCGAAATCGGGGAGGCCCATCCCTATGTGTATGGGGAGGTCCTGCGGGCGCCAGGTGCACCGACGTTGCTGTTGTATGCCCATCACGACGTGCAGCCGGCGGGGGATGAGTCGCTCTGGAAGAGTCCGCCGTTCGAGCCCACGTTGCGCGACGGGCGGCTGTACGGGCGGGGCACCGCGGACGACAAGGCGGGCATCGTGGTGCACACGTCGGCGGTGGACGCGTGGCTGAAGGGCGCGGGGAAGCTGCCGCTCAACGTGAAGGTGCTCATCGAGGGAGAGGAGGAGATTGGCAGCGGGCACCTGTCGGAGTTCCTGCGTCGGCACGCGGCGCTGTTGCAGGCGGACGCGATTGTGCTGACGGACACGTCGAACTTCGACACGGGGCTGCCGTCCATCACCACGGCGCTGCGGGGGCTGGTCACGGTGGACGTGGAGGTGCGGGGGCTCAAGCAGGCGGTGCACTCGGGGATGTGGGGTGGGCCGGTGCCGGACCCGGTGATGGCGCTGTGCCGGATGCTGGCGACGCTGACGCACGCGGACGGCTCCATCGCGATTGAAGGGTTGGGTGAGAAGGTGAAGCCGCTGACGGCGGGGGAGCGCGCGAGCATCCAGTCGTTGCCGGGGGACGAGGCGACGTTCCGCGAGCAGGTGGGGTTGTTGCCCGGGGTGGAGGTGCTGGGCGGGCGGCACCCGTACGAGACGAACTGGCGTCAGCCGAGCATCGCCATCAACGCCATCCAGGCCAGCAGTCGCAAGGACGCGCGCAACATCATCTGCGACGCGGCGTGGGCGCGAGTGGGCATTCGCATCGTTCCGGACCTGGACCCGGTGGACGTGGAGCGGCGGTTGAAGGAGCACCTGCGCAAGGTGTGCCCGTGGGGGCTGGAGGTGGAGTTCCAGACCGAGGGCGCGTCGGGGTGGTGGTACACGGACCCGTCGCATCCGGCGTTCCAGGCGGCGTTCCGTGCGCTGGAGAAGGGGTACGGGACGAAGGCGGTGGCCATCGGCTGTGGCGCGTCCATTCCGTTCGTGGAGCCGTTCGCGCGGGAGCTGGGCGGTGTGCCCGCGCTGCTCATCGGCGTGGAGGACCCGTACACGTACGCCCACTCGGAGAACGAGAGCCTCCACGTGGGCGACTGGGAGAAGTCCATCCGCAGCGCCATCCACATCTACGAGGAGCTGGCGCGGGCGCTCACCGCGCGGTGAGGTGGGGAGGCCCTGACGGAGGCTGCCTTCGTGGCTCAGGCGCCTTCGTCGGGGAGCAGCGTGCGGAGCAGTTCGTCGTCGGGTCCGAGCGGGCGCCAGCCGGCGGGTGGTGGGCTGGCGAGGAGCATGTCGCGCACCTGTCGCACGCGCTCCTCATGGGTTTCTGGGGTGTACGCCGACCAGCGACCCAGCGCCATGGCGACCTCGAAGCGGCTTGAGTCGTTCAGGATGGACGGCCAGCCGTTGGGGAGCCCCTCGGCCAGCTCGCGCACGAGCACGTCGCGAACGAAGCGCGTGACCTTCTGGTTCAGCTCCGCCTCGTACAAAAGTCCGCTCAACAACTGCACAGCGGCAACGTCGTTGCCCAGTTCGTCTGCCAGGATGTGTAGTGGAACAGCAGGGTGTGCCTCGGCGAAGGCGGTCAGGGAGTCGAAGCCTCGCTCGCGGACCCGTTCGTACAGGCGTGCCTTGATGTTGCCCTGCCACGCCCCTCCGCCGTTCATCGTCCTCTCCCACGGGTGAAGCTCATCGGGATTCTATAGTCCCGCATGCTCTTCGCGACGAGATTCAGGATCTCGTTCCGCGTCAGGGGGCGGCCCATGGCGATTTCGGCGTCGCCCAGGGTCTTCATGATCAGCCGGTTCCACTCGCCCGGCCAGGTGCGCCCCAGCTTCCAGTTCGCCCCACCGTGAATCGCCTCGTGATCCGCCTGCTCCAGACGCACGCAGAACTGGTCGATGTCCATGTCGCCCCTGAATCCGCGTTGCTCGAACCATTTGCGATGCTCATGCGGCAGGACGTGGTGCTTGGGGGCTTCGGACATTCCCGCGCCCGCCTTGCCCGTCACCTGCATGCCACGCACTTCGGGACTGTCACCCAGTGCATCACGCACGCCCTTGGGGAGGTCCTGGCGCGCCTGCGACATCAGCACCTGACCGCCGTGGATGCGGACAGCCGCGCTCGCGACGGGGAGTGAGATGACGCCCGCCTGGACCAGCCTTCGCATCATCTCCACCCACTCGGCGGAGACGACGAGCCGCGAGCCCGCCATGACGCCTCCCGAGCTCATCGCCAGGCCCACGCCGAGCGTCGCGGGCGCAGATGGGGGTAACCGGGGCAGCGACATCTTCAGCGTGGAGATGAGCGCGAGCATCTCCATCACCTGAACGGCGACCATGACCTTGCCGCCCGATTCCATGGCCGAGCGTGCATCTCGATGAATCGCGTCGAACTCGCGTGTCAGCTTCCCCATCAACTCAGGCATCGCGGTCGATGCTGCTTCGGCGCGCTCCGGAGCCAGTGACGCCAGGTCTTTCTGCACGGGCTCCATCAATCCCTGGACGCGATGTAAGTCCACGAAGAGCTTCTCTGTGCCGCACATGGGGCAGTCTCGTAGCAGTGCGTCAGCAAGTTGGAGGAAGTCCACCCACGAGGCGAGGAGGAGGGCTCCTAACATCGCGGACTGGAGGCGGGTCCCCGACATGCGGAGGATGCCCAGCTCCATGTCCGGGTCCTCCACTTCCGAGGCCGTTTCCACCAGCGTGGCGGTGCTCCTCAACGCACCGCGAAGCCACGTCAGTTGATGCGCGCCGTAGTCGAGGTACCTCGTGAACACTCCATCGAGCCCTCGGTCTCCCAGGGCAACAGGACGCGAGGCAAGCTGTGCGCGCGTGGCTTCGGTGGCCTTCAAGGAGTCCTCAACCTCGGCAATGGCGTCGAGGACTGCTTGACGCGTCAGCGCGACGCTGGGCGGTTCACCCTGGATGGCGAGAGATCCAACTCTCGTCACCTCGCGTTGTTGCTTGTGTCGCCAGAGCCGTTGTCGTCCCTTTGCCCCCTCCGTGGAACCGTGCTGGGAGACCGAGGCACATGGGGCCTCATCGAGAGGTGCTTCGACCTGCGAGGCAGGCGCGACGACGCGTGGCTCGTAGTTCAGCGTTCCGCCGCGCTCGGTCACACGACCCCCCGAGGCACAGCCTGTCAGTAGCACTGATAGGGCAATCAGGACATCCGCGCGCATGGTCCACCTCGGGTCCGCCAGGATGAGCGCTCCTGACGACGAGTCACGTTCCGCTCGATGAGAGGAATGTGTGGGGCCGTTTCCCGTCCGAGATCGTGCAAGAGCAGGCTCACGCTACCTCCTGCCTCAACCGGTTTGAACGACGCGCCAGGTCCATACCCGCGTCCGGCCGTGCCGGATGCAATCCAGCGTGACGTTCGTCGGGAGAGTCATGGCCGAAGGTGGGGCCGGTGCTGCTCATCGGGATGGGGACTCGTGCACCTACGCCCACTCGGAGAACGAGAGCCTCCACGTGGGCGACTGGGAGAAGTCCACCCGCAGCGCCAGCCACATCTACGAGGAACTGGCGCGGGCGCTCTCCGCGAGGTGAGATTGGTGGCCCTGACGGAGGCCGCCTTCGTGACTCAGGCGCCTTCGTCGGGGAGCAGCGTGCGGAGCAGTTCTTCGTCGGGCTCGAGTGGGCGCCAACCGGCGGGCGGTGGACTCGCGCGAAGTGTGGCCCGAGCTTGCCTGACTCGCTTCTTGTGCGTTTCGGGTGTGTAGGCAGTCCATGCCCCCATCCCCATCGCAATCTCGCCACGGGTTTCGTCGTCCAGCACGTCCGGCCAGCCGCTCGGAAACCTCTCGGCCAGTTCGCGCACGAGCACGTCGCGAACGAAGCGGGTGACCCTCCTGTTCAGCTCCGCCTCGTACAACAAGCCGCTCAACAACTGCACCGCGGCAACGTCGTTGCCCAACTCGTCGGCCAGGACGTACAGCGGAACGGCGGGGCGCGCCTCGGCGAAGGCCGTCAGCGAGTCGTAGCCGCGCTCGCGAACCCGTTCGTACAGGCGCGCCTTGATGTTGCCCTGCCAGGCGCCTCCGCCGCTCATCGATTACTTCTTGCCGAACCCCAGGTGCGCGAGCGCCGCCTTCACCCAGTCCTTGATGGACACGGTCTCGAAGGGCACGGCCTCGCGGCCGGGGTACTTCTTCTCGAAGTACGTCACCGCCGCCACGCCCATCGCGAACGCGGTGCCGCCGCTGGCCGCGCCCTTCAGCAACCAGCCGGCGACCGGAATCCAGCCCACCGTCTCGCCCACGATGGAGCTGGCCGCCTTGCGCGCCACGATGCCCGCGCCCAACGTCGGAATCAGCCCGAGCGACTCACCCAGGCTGAGCTTCTCTCCGTAGATGCCCGCCACGTGATAAATCATGTACGCCTCGATGGCGGACGTGAGCGCCGTGTGCGCGCCCGGCACCGGGATGGGCAGCGCGGCGGCCCCCGCCGCCCTCAACGCACTCTCCTCCACCCAGCTTCGCGCGGCCTTCTCTGCTGACATGTGCTCGTCTCCCGAGGATTGACCCCTCCCCACCTTAGGGACTCCCCGGGCCGCGCGAAAGCACGCGGCATCTCTCACCCCGGACGGAAGCGGTCCGTGGCCTCCAACAGCGCCGCCGTCGTCCCCGGCTCGTTCGCCGAGTGCCCCGCGTCCGGCACCATCACGAACCGCGCCTCCGGCCACGCGCGATGCAGCGCCCACGCGCTCTCCGGCGGACACACCACGTCGTATCGCCCCTGCACGATGACCGCCGGGATGTGACGGATGCGCGGCACGTCCTCCAACAGCTGCGTGTCCGAACGCAGGAACCCGCGATGGAAGAAGTAGTGGCACTCGATGCGCGCGAACGCCAACGCGAAGTCCCCCGTGCTGTTTCGCGCCACCAGCTCCGGGTTGGGATGCAGGTAGCTGGTGCGCGCCTCCCACACGCTCCACGCCCGCGCGGCCTCCAGCCGGACCGCCATGTCCGCGCTCGTCAGGCGGCGGTGGTACGCGCCCAGCAAGTCATGCCGCTCCTCGACAGGAATGGGCGCGAGGTACTCCTCCCAGGCCTCCGGGAACAGCGCGCTCGCGCCCCGCTGGTAGAACCAGTCCAGCTCCTGCTTGCGCAACAGGAAGATGCCTCGCAGCACCAGCTCCGTGACGCGCTCCGGATGCGCCTGCGCGTAGGCGAGCGACAACGTGCTGCCCCACGAGCCCCCGAAGAGCATCCACCGCTCGATGCCCAGGTGCTCGCGCAGCCGCTCCAGGTCCGCCACCAGGTCCCACGTGGTGTTCTCCTCGAGGCTCGCGTGCGGCGTGCTGCGGCCACAGCCCCGCTGGTCGAACAGGATGATGCGGTACGCGGCCGGGTCGAAGAAGCGCCGCTGCCGCGCATCCGTGCCGCCACCCGGACCCCCATGGACGAACACCACGGGCTTGCCCTGGGGGTTGCCGCTCTCCTCGAAGTACAGCTCGTGGAGCGGGGACACCCGCAGGCGGCCCATGCGGTAGGGCTCCACGGGTGGGTACAGCGTCCGCGATGACCGGGACGGGACGGACATGCGCCTTCCGGGACTGCGAGAGAGCCCGAACGCTAGCGGATGCGCGCGGCTCCCGCGACGCCACGCCCCAGGCCCGCATGCGCGGGTGTTCGCGTGTCCTCTCGCTCGGCGTGGAGACTGTCAGGCAGGGCACAGCCCCCAGGCTCCGGGGCGCGCCAGGCGCGATGTGACGGCGAAGTTGCCCGCGCGCGACGTGGTGTTCGCGGGGGTGGTGGATGCTGCGCGCAACTCCACACCCCGGAGCGCTCCATGAACATCGCTTCCCTGATGAACCCCCCTCGGAAGAATGCGCAGGACAAGTCGACCCACCTCACCACCCTGGTCCGCGTCCAGGCCACCGTCCTCGCCCAGGGCGCGCTCACCGTCGCCAAGGACCAGGTGAAGTCCTTCCGCCACATGCTCGACGTGCTCACCGGCGCCTACGCGCAGGCCCGTCCGTAGCACCTCGACCGCGCAGGCGGCCATCCCTCGCGGGCATGACGACGCGCGAGCCGCGTGAGTGCTCGAGAGGGGAAGTCAGTGCCTCCCACCCGAGGCTGAACCCCTTCGACGTGCCCCAGAGGCGACTCCGGGGCGCGTCAGCGTGAAACCGACGTCGACGTGCTCGCGGGGCGTGTCGGTCCCCGAGGGGCACGTGGACGTCTCAGGAGGGCGCGCCAGGGCTCGGGCTGGTTCCCGGGCTCGAAGGCGCGTCCTCCTTCGGAGGCGGGGGAGGCACGCCCTTGCCCGCGGGCGCCACCATCCGCACCTCCGATGTCTCCCCGAGCGCCAGGCCGTCGCCCTTGGGCTCCGTCTCCGTCACCGCGATGACGTCACCCCGGTGCAACTGGAGGAAGCGCTCGTTCTTCTCGTTGCGGTGGCGCTCCTGCATCGCCAGGCCCACGCGGCCCTCGGGTCCGCAGCCGATGTAGCGGTGGCGCCCCTTGCCCTCCAGCGGCTCGGAGACGATGCGGAACAGCCGCCCCGGCGGCGTCTGGGGCCACTCCTCGCCCTTGGGCGCCAGCATCAGGTAGCTCATCTTCAGCGCTTCCTTGTGCAGGCTCGCCGCGCGCGCCAGCTCCTCCACGACGCGCGGCATCGGCCACGGCCGCTCCGCGTGGCACCAGTCGGTCTCCTTCACCAGCGCGGGACACGGCCCCCGGTACATGCACGGCGCGCGCACCGCGTAGCCCCGCGCCACCAGCGCGTCGCGCACGTGCAACAGGCCCCGACTCGTCTCGCGCAGCGCCGGCTCCATCACCAACAGGCTGCCGCCCTTCTTCACCTTCGCCAGCACCGCCTCCAGCAGCGCCGCGCGCGGGTTCGTCGCCGCGTCGCCCGTGCCGTACAGCTCGTTGATGACGTGCCCCATGGTGATGAGGTCGAACTGTCCCTCCGGCAGCGCCGCGGCCTTCTTCGTCGGGTCCCACTCGCGCGTGGCCAGCGCCTCGCCGGCCTCCGTCGCCAGCGCGCGCGCCAGGTTCAGCGCCGGCTTGCTGCGGTCCGCCGCCGTCACCTCCTTGGCCCCCGAGTCCATCGCCGCGAAGGCCACGGGCCCGGGCCCGCTGCCCAGGTCCAGCACCTGCCGGGGCCGGTTCGGCAGCTCTCCCAGCACCTGCCGGGCCTGCGCGTAGGACACCGGCCAGTAGAAGAGGAGATAGGCGCCCAGCAGCTTCGGGTCGTCCATGTAGCGCGCGCCCGCGAGCTGCCGCTCCCGCGTCAGGCCCATGGACAGCTGCCGCACGCCGGCGCCCACCTCCTTGACCTCCTGCGGCGTCAGCTTCGTCTCCGGCCCGTCCCCCCGGCCGCGCGACTGACGCCACACGGCGATGAGCCGCGGCATCCACCGCTCCAGGTCCTTGCTGTATGCGTTGCTCATCCCGCCAAGCCTTCGACCGAGGGGCCGCTCCCGGCAGCGGCCCGTGTCAACCCGTTGTCACCGCGCCACTTGCTCAACTCCACGGTCGCCACCCGGGGGCGTCCGCGTTAAACCCTTGTCGCACATGATCTCCGTCCAAGGGCTGCGCAAGCACTACAAAGTCCACAAGCGCCCGCCTGGCCTCAAGGCGGCCCTCCGCTCGCTCTTCCACCGCACCTACACCTCCGTGAAGGCCGTGGATGGCATCTCCTTCGACATCCGCCCCGGCGAGCGCGTGGGCTTCCTGGGCCCCAACGGCGCCGGGAAGACCACGACGCTCAAGGTCCTCTCCGGCCTCTTGCACCCGTCCGAGGGCGAGGTCCGCGTCGACGGCCACGTGCCGCGCCTGCGCGAGGAGGCGTTCCTCAAGAAAATCATGCTCGTCATGGGGCAGAAGCAGCAGCTCCTGTGGGACCTACCACCGGCGGAGACCTTCGAGCTCAACCGCGCCATCTACGACGTGCCCGCCGCCCAATACAAGCAGACGTTGGACGAGCTGGTGGGCCTCCTGGAGATTGGCGACCTCATCGGCAAGCCCACCCGGCAGCTGTCCCTGGGCGAGCGCATGAAGTGCGAGCTGGCCGCGGCCCTCATCCACCGCCCCCGCGTGCTGTTCCTGGACGAGCCCACCATCGGCCTGGACGTGTCCATGCAGGCCACCATGCGGACCTTCATCAAGGACTACAACGAGAAGTACGGCGCCACGCTCATCCTCACCAGCCACTACATGGACGACGTGGCCGCCCTGTGCCCGCGCGTCATCGTCATCGACAAGGGGCTGCTCTCCTACGACGGCAGCCTGGACGCGCTGGTGCAGCGCGTGCGCCCGGAGAAGCGCGTGGTGCTGCGCCTGTCCGAGCAGGTGGAGGCAAGCCGGCTGGAGCCTTTGGGCAAGCTGGTGACGCACGAGGCGGGGATGGCGGTGCTCCAGGTGCGCCAGGACGCGGTCAACGCCACCATCTCCCGCGCCCTGTCGGGCCTGCCGGTGACGGACCTCACGGTGGAGAACGCGCCGCTCGAGGAGGTCATGAGCGAGCTGTTCGCCGAGAACAAGACCCGCCGCGAGGCGACGGCCCAGGTGGTGCCGGCGTGAGCGCCCGAGGCGTGCTGCGCGCCCTGCCCACCATGCTGCGCGTGGGCTTCGCCGAGTCGATTGCCTACCGCGCGGAGATGTTCGTCTGGGTGCTGTCCACCACCATGCCGCTGGTCAACATGGTGCTGTGGATGGCGGTGTCCAAGGACGCGCCCGTGGGCAACTACGGCCAGGTGGACTTCGTCAGCTACTTCCTGGCCACCTTCGCGGTGCGCCAGCTCACCAGCGCCTGGGCCGCGTGGCTCATCAACTGGGAGGTGAAGCAGGGCACGCTGGCCATGCGCCTGTTGCGCCCCGTGTCGCCCCTGTGGGCCTACGCGTCGGAGAACGTCGCGGGCTTCCCCATGCGCGTCGTGGTCGCGGTGCCGGTGGTGCTGGTGAGCGTGGCGCTGGTGGGCGCCGACAAGGCGGTGCCCCAGCACGCGTGGGGCTGGGCCCTGTTCATCCTCGCGGTGCTGGGCGGCTGGGCGATCACCTTCCTGGCCAACGTGGCCATCGGCGCGCTGAGCCTCTTCATGGACAGCAGCCAGAAGATGATGGAGGTCTGGATGGTCCTCTTCTTCGTCTGCTCCGGCTACATGTACCCGGTGGAGCTCTTGCCCGAGGGGCTGCGCACGCTCATCGACTGGCTGCCGTTCCGCTACCAGATGGGCCTGCCGGTGGAGCTGATGACGAGCGCGCATGACCTGCCCACGGCGCTGGGGCTGCTCGCGCGGCAGTGGGCGTGGGTGCTGGGGATGGGCGTCGTGGCGGTGACGCTCTGGAAGCAGGGCGTGAAGCGCTTCGCGGCGTTCGGAGGGTAGGGGGAATGGTGCGGCGTTATCTGCGACTGCTCGGCGTACAGCTCAAGGCCTCCGGGCTCCAGGCGCTCCAGTACCGGGCGGACTTCCTCACCGAGGGCTTCACGTCCCTGTGCTGGGTCTTCACCGCGCTGGCGCCGCTGTTCGTCGTCTACGGGCGACGGCCGGCGGTGGAGGGGTGGACCTTCGGCGAGTCGCTGCTCGTGGTGGGCTGGTTCACCCTGCTGCAAGGCGTGCTCGAGGGGGCCATCAACCCCAGCCTCACGGGCGTGGTGGAGCACATCCGCAAGGGCACGCTGGACTTCGTGCTGCTCAAGCCCGCGGACGCGCAGTTCCTCGTGTCGACACAGCGCTTCCTGCCGTGGCGCGCCTTCAACGTGCTCACCGGCCTGGGCCTGTTCGTCTACGCCTTCCTGCTGCTGGGCCGCGGGCCGTCACCCCTGGGGCTCCTCGCGTCCGTGCTGCTGCTGGGCACCAGCACGCTGCTGTTGTACTCGCTGTGGATATTGACGGTGAGCGCCGCGTTCTTCGTCGTCCGGGTGGACAACCTCACCTTCCTCTTCTCGTCCATCTTCGACTTCGCGCGGTGGCCCTCGTCCGTGTTCAAGGGCGTGGCGCGCGGCGCGTTGACGCTCGTCTTCACCTACGTGATTCCCCTCGCCCTGATGACCACCTTCCCGGCCGAAGCCATGTTGGGCCGGCTGCCGACGGTGTCCCTCGTCGGCGCGGTGGTGGGCTCGGCGCTCTTCGCGTGGGTGGCGCGGCGCGTCTGGATTCGCTCCATCGGCCATTACACCTCGGCCAGCAGCTAATCCCTTTCATGTCGCCCGGTTCCGCCGGGCGGACGGGCGCTTGTCGACTCGGCGGTGGGGTGTATCAACCCCACCTGTCGCAGGGGTGGGACGTGTTTTTTCAGAGGCTGGATTGGCCTCGCTCCCAGGGATTGGGTTAAGCGCCGCCCTGTGCGGGCCATCGGGCTCCACATCCCCCTCGGGAAAGGACCTCCCTCCATGAAACGATGTATCAGGCTCGGCCACCTGGCCGCGCTGGTGACGGCGCTTGTCCTCACGGGATGCTCACACGAAGAATTTGCAGAGCCGTCGGAAGCCAGGGGGGCGGGGCTGTCCGCCGCGCCCGTGCCGGAGCTGGGCTGGTCGTTGACGGCGAGCATGACGTTGCAGCGGGTGGACCACACGGCGACGGTGCTGCGCTCCGGCAACGTGCTGGTGGTGGGGGGGCAGTCCTCCACGAGCGCGGAGCTGTATGACGTGGCGGGCGCGCGCTGGCTCACGGGCGGCACGCTGAACGCGGCGCGGCGGCGACACACGGCGACGCTCCTGGGCAACGGCAAGGTGCTGGTGGTGGGGGGCGACTCGGCGGCGTCGGCCACGGGCACCGCGGAGCTGTATGAGCCGTCGCTGGGCTCGTGGGCGCCGACGGGCAGCCTGGACTCGCTGCGCTCGGGCCACACGGCGACGTTGCTCGGCAACGGCAAGGTGCTGGTGGTGGGTGGGGAGAACGGCGCGGGCGCGGGGCTGGCGAGCGCGCAGCTCTATGACTCGGCCACGGGCACGTGGTCCCAGACGGGGGCGCTGCGCAGGCCGCGCGTGGGCCACACGGCGACGCTGCTGCCCAACGGGCGGGTGCTGGTGGTGGGCGGACGACAGGGGCCTCGGGGCGCGTTCCTGCGCGACGCGGAGCTGTACGAGCCGTCCACCGGGACGTGGACCGTCGCGGCGAGTCTGCTCGTGGCGCGCGCGGGCCACACGGCGACGCTGCTGTTGTCCGGCAAGGTGCTGGTGGTGGGCGGTTTCGTGGACGAGTTCACCGCGACGCGCGGCGTGGAGGTGTTCGACCCGGGCATGGGGAGCTGGAGCCCCGTCACGCAGGCCCTGCCGGCGGAGCGCGCGCAGCACACGGCCACGCTCCTGCACTCGGGCGAGGTGCTCGTCGCCGGAGGCTCGGACGGCAACGAGCCCTACCTGGAGACGGCGCTGCTGTATGACCCGGCGCAGGGGCGCTGGACGCAGGTGGCGTCCATGAGCACGAGCAGGCTGGGCCACACGGCGACGCTGCTGGTCCAGGGCGACGTGCTCGTCACGGGCGGAAGCCCCGACAGCGTGCAGCGCTCCGCCACGGCCGAGCGGTACTCGGTGCCCACGCCGCCGTGGCGCCTCACCACGAGCATGGCGACGACGCGCTATCAGCACACGGCGTCGCTCCTGGGGTCCGGCAAGGTGCTGGTGGCGGGCGGGACGATGGGCGGCGCGGGCCTGGGCGGCGCGGAGCTGTATGACGAGGCCCAGGCCACGTGGACGGCGACGGGCAGCCTCGTCACCCCGCGCTTCCTGCACACCGGGACGGTGCTGCCCTCGGGCAGGGTGCTGGTGGCGGGAGGTCAGGCCTCCGGGTCGTCCTACCTGTCCTCCGCCGAGGTGTACAACCCGGACACCGGCCTGTGGAGCACCACCGGCGCGCTCGCGGGGACGCGCTCGCGGCACACCGCGACGCTGCTCTTGTCCGGGCAGGTGCTGGTGACGGGGGGAAGGGCTTCGTCGAGCTTCGGCAGCATCCAGGCCACGGCGGAGCTGTATGACCCGCCGTCGGGCACCTGGCGCGCGACGGGCTCGATGAGCGTGAAGCGCATCAACCACACCGCGACGATGTTGTTGTCGGGCCACGTGCTGGTGGCTGGTGGCACCACGCCCACGGGGGACACGGCCACCGCGGAGCTCTACGACATGAACACCGGGGTGTGGTCTCCCGCAGGCTCGATGTCGGGCACGCGCTATGGCCACGTCGCGGTGTCGCTGCCGGGAGGCCGCGTGCTGGTGGCGGGCGGCTGGGGGCAGGGAGGCGCGTTGGCCTCGGCCGAAATCTACGAGCCCGCGCTGGGCCTGTGGATGCCGGTGGCGCCCATGTCGAGCAGCCGCTACGGGGCGATGGCGTCGGTGCTGCCCTCGGGCCGCGTGCTCGTCATGGGCGGAGACGCGGGCGCGGCCACGGGGCTGTTGCCCACCTCCGAGGTGTATGACCCGGCCACCGGCCTGTGGACGTCCGCGGGCGCGCTGTCCAATCCGCTGTCGAGCGCGGCGGTGACGCGCCTGGCGGGCTCGGACCGGTTGCTCGTCACCGGAGGGCTGGGCTCGAGCGGCGCGGTCTCCACCGTGGAGCTCTACTTCCCGGCGCCCTGAGACGCGGTGTCACGTCCCGCACGGAGTCTCGCGGCGGGACGTGGCGTGGAGGGCCGCGCTCACGCGCCGGGAGGCGGCGCCTCCGTCTCCTCGGACTCCACGCCGTAGTAGGCCAGACACTCCACCTCGCGGCCCCGCACGACGCGCCGTCCATCCAGCGGCCCGCCGTGCGCGGTGACGACGGTGCACTGGCCCTCGTCGCCGTCCTTGTCGAAGTAGAGCACCACCCACTCGCGCGTCGCGTCCTGCTGGTGCGCGAGCGCCGTGTTGGAGAACAGCGCGCGCACGCTCCACCCGTCCACTTTGCGCCGCAGCACCGGCAGCCACGCCTCGCCCGTGGGGTTGAAGCGCCGGGGCGCGATGGTGCGCAGCTCGCCGGCCTCGGCGCGCCGGCGGTACTCCTCGTCCACCTGGAGCAGCAGCCCGACGTCCGGCTGGGGACCGCCTTCCTCCTGCCTCTCCTGCTTTCGCGCCAGCCCGCGCCGGTTGCGGCCCAGCCGCGCCGCCAGCAGGTCGCGCACCTGCTGCCCGCGACGCGGACCGAAGCCCTCCACCGCCTCCAGGTGCCCGTCGTGCGCCGCCTGCTCCAGCTCCTCGAGTGTGCGCACCCCCAGCTCCTCATGGATGCGCCGCGCGAGCTCCGGTCCGATGCCCGGCACGCTGGCGAGCAGCTGCTCGGGAGAGGACTCGTCCTCCAGGCGCTGCAGGAGCCCCAGGTGCCCGGTGCGCACCAGCTCCGCGATGGAGGCCGCGATGCTCTTGCCCACCCCGGGCAGCTCCCGGAGGCCCGCCTCACCCTTGGACGCGAGCAGCTCCGCCACGGAGTCCGGCCACTTCCCCACCGTCGCCGCCGCCTTGCGGTAGGCCGACACCCGGAAGGGCATGGCGTCCTGCTGCTCGAGCAGGTCCGCCACGCGCTCCAGCGCGTCCGCGAGGCTGATGTTGTCCTTCCATTCGACGCCCATGGCTCCCTCCAACTTGGAGCGTCGAGTCCCAGGCGGCCACCCCGACCCGGGACACCGGGCGGACAGGGGAGCGCTCGCTCCTCAGGGCGTCGGAGCCGGCGCGTCCGCCACGATGGCGTCCGCTTCAATCTCCACCAGCATCGCCGGGTCGATGAGCTTGCTCACCTCCACCATCGACGTGGCGGGGCGGATGGCGGCGAAGAACTCCCCGTGGGCGCGGCCCACCTCCTCCCATCGGGAGATGTCCGTGACGTACATGCGCGTGCGCACCACGTCCTTCAGGCTGGCGCCCACGGCCTTCAGCGCGGACTCGATGTTTCGCAGGGTCTGCATGGCCTGGAGGTAGGCGTCCCCGGGGCCCACCACCTGGCCCTGGGCGTCGGTGGCGGTGGTGCCGGAGACGGAGACGAAGGGGCCCACGCGCACCGCGCGCGAGTAGCCCACGCGGGGCTCCCAGGGAGTACCTGTCGAGTGGTGGGTCCGCTGCATGGCTGCCTCCAGGGGCGAGAAAGTGTGGACGGACCCTCCCACGGGCGTCGGGCGGACCGCCAGGGGCTCCTTGCTGGCTGCAAGGAAACACGGCCCGTGGTAGTTGGCCTCGGGTCATGACGAACGAGCTCGACAGGGAGGTCGCCCGGCGGCGCACCTTCGCGATCATCTCCCACCCCGACGCGGGTAAGACCACGCTCACCGAGAAGCTCTTGCTCTACGGCGGCGCCATCCACCTGGCCGGCAGCGTCAAGGCCAAGCGCGCGCGGCGCCACGCGACCAGCGACTGGATGGAGCTGGAGAAGGAGCGCGGCATCTCCGTCACCTCGTCCGTCCTCCAGTTCTCCTACCGGGACCACGCGGTCAACCTGCTGGACACCCCGGGCCACCAGGACTTCTCCGAGGACACCTACCGCACGCTGGCCGCGGCGGACTCGGCGGTGATGCTCATCGACGCCGCCAAGGGCGTCGAGCCGCAGACCAAGAAGCTCTTCAAGGTCTGCCGCATGCGCGGCATCCCCATCTTCACCTTCGTCAACAAGCTGGACCGCTACGGCCGCGAGCCGCTCGAGCTGATGAACGAGCTGGAGCAGGTGCTCGGCATCCGCTCGTACCCGATGAACTGGCCCATCGGCATGGGGCCGGAGTTCCGCGGCGTCTACGACCGGCAGGCCCGCGTGGTCCACGTCTTCTCCGCGGAGGGCTCCCACGGCGAGTCGGAGGTCGCCGAGCGCTCGGTCTCCATCGACTCGGAGGAAATCAAGACGGTGCTCACCGAGGCGGAGCTGGCGAAGCTGCACGAGGACATCGAGCTGCTCGACATCGGCGGGGACGAGTTCACCCGCGAGAAGAGCGACGCGGGGCAGTTGACGCCCATGTTCTTCGGCAGCGCGATGACGAACTTCGGCGTGCGCCCGTTCCTCGACGCGTTCCTGGACCTGGCCCCCGCGCCCACCTCGCGCCCCACGACGAACGGACCGCGCGAGCCGAACAACCCCAGGTTCGCGGGCTTCGTCTTCAAGATTCAGGCGAACATGGACCCCGCGCACCGCGACCGCATCGCCTTCATGCGCGTGGTGAGCGGCCGCTACGTCAAGGGCATGAACGCGTACCACTCGCGCCTGGGCAAGGAGGTGCGCCTGGCCAAGCCCAGCCAGTTCATGGCCGCCGAGCGCACCGCGATTGAGGACGCGTGGCCCGGGGACGTCATCGGCCTGTTCGACCCGGGGCAGTACCGCATCGGCGACACGCTCGCCGAGGGCACGGACGTGGAGTTCGAGGGCGTGCCGCGCTTCAGCCCCGAGTACTTCGCCGTGGTGCGCTCCAAGGACCCGCTGCGCCGCAAGCAGATGGAGAAGGGCCTGGAGCAGCTGTCGGAAGAGGGCACGGTTCAAATCTTCCAGCAGCTGGCCATGGGCATGAAGGACCCGATTGTCGGCGTGGTCGGCGCGCTCCAGTTCGAGGTCCTCCAGTACCGGCTGGAGCACGAGTACGGGGCGAAGATCGCCCTGGACCGGCTGCCCTTCAGCCACGCGCGCTGGGTGGTGGGGCCCAACTTCGACCCCAAGTCCTTCGACTGGGAGGGCAACCGTCAGACGGTGCAGGACCGCGACGGGCTGCCGCTGGTCCTCTTCCGCGACGACTGGGCGCTCCAGCACGCCGAGGACAAGCACCCGGACCTGAAGTTCCTCAACGAGGCCCCGCAGCTGCGCAAGGCCCTGGCGCTCAACACGGGGAGCTGAAGCGCCCCGCGCGGCGGGCGGCTACTTGTAGACGTTGACCGTGCCGCCGCGGAACTGGGAGTCGCGAAGCACCAGTCCCTCCTTGTAGAGGCGGGCCGCCTTGGGGCCGACGAAGAAGTCCTTCGGCTGGCCCCGGCGGTACGTCTTCTTCACGTGCTCCTCGATTTCGAGGAACAGGCCCCGGAAGCGGTCCGGCGCCGCGTTCTTGCGGCCCGTCTGCGCGGTGATGTCCAGCTCCGCCCAGAGCTTGCCGGAGACCAGCTCGCCCTCCTCGTTGGTGCGGCAGCGCTCCATGAAGATGACGGGGGAGCGCACCTCGTCCACGCGCCAGCTGCCCTTGTCAGGGCCGCGCTTCACCTTGTCGACGATGGCGGGGCCAATCTCGCTGGCCACCAAATACATGTCCTCCTGGGGCAGCCGGTCCATGTGGTCCTGGTGGGCGCGGAACGTCACCCAGTCCTCCGGGACGCGGCGGGGGTACACCTCCAGCACGAAGCGCTCCAGGTAGCGGAAGAAGGCGAGCTCGTCGTCGGGGGTCATGAAGAACTGGAGGACATTGGCCATTGCCGGGCCCTCATACCCTTGTGTCCTCCGGGGCGGAAGTCCGGGGTGAGGCGCGCTATAGAGTCCCCATGGATACCTGGCTGCTCTCCCGGATGCAGGAGCTGAAGGACCTCCAGGGGCTCATCGGCCTCGCCACGTGGGACCAGGAGACGTACCTGCCCTCCAAGGCGGGTCCGGCCCGCGCCCAGCAGCTCTCCACCCTCCAGGGGCTCCACCACGAGCGGCTGGTGGACCCGAGGCTGGGGGAGGCCCTCTCCCAGGCCACCACGGAGCCCGGGCTGACCCAGGACGAGCAGGCCATGGTGGCCGTGCTCCAGCGGGAACGGGAGCGCGAGGTGCGCGTGCCCGCCGCCCTGGTGCGTGCCCTGGCCGAGGCCCAGAGCCATGGCCTCCACGCCTGGCGGGAGGCCCGCAAGGAGCGCCGCTTCGCCCGGTTCCAGCCCGCGCTCCAGCGGCTGTTGTCGCTGCGCCGCGAGCAGGCGGACGCCTACGGACATGACGGTGAGCGGTATGACGCCCTGCTGGAGGGGTACGAGCCGGGCATGCGGGTCTCCCGGCTGACGCCGGTGCTCACGGCGCTGCGCGAGCAGCTGGTGCCCATGGTGGGCAAGCTCACCGGGACGGGGAAGCGTCCGCGCCCCGTGTTCGACGGGCGCCGCTTCGACAAGGACGCGCAGTGGCGCTTCACGTTGAAGCTGCTCGAGGACCTCGGCTTCGACCTGGAGGCGGGACGGCAGGACTTGAGCATCCATCCGTTCACGGGTGGCACGCATGCGCTCGACGTGCGGCTCACCACGCACGTGGATGAGTCGAACCCGCTGTCGGCCATCTTCAGCACCATCCATGAAGCGGGGCACGGGCTGTTCGAGCAGGGCTTCGCGCCGGAGTTGCACCGCACTCCGCTGGCGGCGTCTCCGTCGATGGGGCTGCACGAGTCGCAGTCACGGCTGTGGGAGAACCAGGTGGGCCGAGGCCGGCCGTTCTGGGAGCACTACTTCCCGCTGCTGCGCGACAGCTTCCCGGAGGCGCTGAAGGGCGTGGACCTGGAGGACTTCCTCGCGGCGGTGAACGAGGTGCGGCCGTCGCTCATCCGCATCGAGTCCGACGAGGTGACGTACAACCTGCACATCGCCGTGCGCTACGAACTGGAGCTGTTGCTCTTTCGCGACGCGCTCCCGCTGGACGACGTGCCCGCCGCCTGGAACGAGCGCATGGAGCGCTACCTCGGCGTGACGCCGCCGGATGACACGCAGGGCGTGCTCCAGGACATCCACTGGGCCTGGGGCGAGCTGGGCTACTTCCCCACGTACTCGCTGGGCAACCTCTACGCGGCGTCGCTCTACCGCGTCGCCGGACGGGAGCTGACGGACCTGGACGCGCAGCTTCGTCAGGGGAAGATGTTGTCCCTTCGCGACTGGCTGCGAGAGCGGGTGCACCGGCACGGCTTCCGCCTGCCAGCCGAGGAGCGGATGCGCGTGGTGACGGGGCAGGGGCTCACCGACGCGGACTTCCTCACGCACCTGCGCTCGAAGTACGGCGCGCTCTACGGCATCACGCTCTGAACCGCGCCGCGCTCACTTCCCGGAGCGCACCGCGGCCATGATGAAGCGGGGCAGCAGCTCCTCGCGGAACTTCCGCCAGAGCGCGACGTGGTTGTAGTTGCCGGCGGTGAACATCACGACGAGGTCCAGCTCGGGGACGACCATCACGAGCTGGCCGCCGTTGCCGCAGGCCTCGTACTCGGAGAACACGCGCTCGCCGACCTTCAGCTCGTGGCGCCACCACGTGTAGCCGTAGGTCTGCTGCTCGTTCATCGTCGCGTGCTTCGCGATGGACTGCTCCACCCAGCGCTTGCTCACCACGCGCCGGCCGTTCCACGTTCCTCCCGAGAGGTACAGCTGCCCGAGCTTCAGCGCGTCGCGCGGGCGCATGTAGATGCCGCCGCCCAGGTACTGCTCTCCGTCCGGCATCAGGTCCAGGTGGTAGTCGCGCATCTGGAGCGGCGTGGCGAGGTGCTCGGTGAAGAACTCCGGAATCCACCGCTTCGTGGTGTTGCGCAGCACGCCGCCCACCAGGTTGATGTTCGCCGAGCAGTACACGCCCTTCGTCCCCGGCTCGGACACCATGGGCAGGTCCAGCGTGTACTTGTACCAATCCGGCACGGAGTCCTCGAGCCGGTCCTCGTTGCCCGGGGACTCCGCGTCATCGTCGTCACACGCCAGCCCCGTGGACATCGACATCAGGTGCGCCACGTCGAGCCTGCGCTTGCGCTCGTCCAGGTGCGCCACCTTGCCCTGGTACTCGGGGAGCAGCGAGAGGACGGGCGTGTCGACGGTGAAGGGGGCGCCCTGGTCCAGCGCGATGCCCACCAGCACGGAGGCGTAGGTCTTCGCCGCCGAGCGCAGGTCATGCGGACGCTCCTTGTCGAAGCCCTGGAAGTACTCCTCGACCACCAGCTTCCCGCGTCGCGCGACCAGCAGGCCCTGGATGGCCGGCGCCGACTCCGGGCTCGGCTCCTGGTCGAGAATCTGCTGCACCAGCTCACGCAGCGGCTGCGCGTCCATGCCCACGTCCGCGAGCGACGCCGTCTTCCAGCCGTCATCCTCGGCGACAGGCGGCCGGTAGACGTAGGGGCCCGGCGCGGGCGTGCGCGCGTACAGACCCACCGCCTGTGAGCGCTCCCGCCGCGTGAAGTCGAACGTCGTCTCGAAGGGCGGGTAGTGCAGCGACAGCCGCTCCGAGTCCGCGTCGAACGTCCCCTGGTACGTGGCCCCGCCCTTCGTCGGCGTCAGTCGCACGGTGTTGCCCTCGACGCTCACGCGGAACAGCACCCGGTTGCCCACGTTGCGCTCGGGGTTGCGCAGGAAGGCGCTCACGGTGCCGTCGGTCTCCTCGCGCACCACCAGGTACAGCGAGAACCGGTCCTCCAGCGGAGCCACCTGTCCACGCCACACGTCCGCGCGCAGCGCACGCAGCTCCACCGGCGAGGCGAACTTCATGCCGCTCATCTGGACTCGCGGCTGAATCCAGTGGCCTCGGATGCGCTTGCCGTCCTTCGAGCGCGTGGCGCGCAGCTCGCCCTGTCCACCCGGGAGGACGACGGAGACCTTCGTGCCCTCCACGCGCGCCGGAGCCTCGAAGCCGGCGACGCGCGCGCGCCACGTGTCCCCCTCGCGCGTCAGCGTCAGCTCGCCCCGGACCTGGGGACCGAGGATTCGCTCGGCACCCCAGGTGCCCACCAGCCGCTCGGCGGACACCAAGGGCGCGGCGGCGGTCTGGCCACGCGCCGGGAGGACGGAGAACACCAGCCCGAGGATGAACAGGAAGTTGATGGTCGGGTTGTAGATGCAATTCATCTGACGCCGAGCCTAGCGTGGGCTCCGGCGGATGTATCGCGGCTCAGAACGAGAACAGCAGCGGGCGGCACGAGCGGGCGAGCCGCAGCGCGTCCCGGGCGAGCGAGTACGAGCTGGCGTCGTCCGCGTCCAGCCAGGCCGCGCGGGCCACCTGGTTGCTCAGCTCGAAGCACAGGTTGGTGGTGTGCCGCGCCAGCCGGCTCTCCTTGCGCAGCGCGCGCACGTTGAGCTCGCACAGCTCCGCGCACTGCCGCAGCGCTCGCACGGAGGCGCTGCTCAACGTCTGGCCCTGGGCCAGCAGGCGCGCCATGCCCGCCTCGCACGACGCCTGACACTGGAGGCTCGCATCGATGCAGCGCGACACGTCCGCGCGAGCACCGCCCAGTCTCGCTCCCGTCATCGCAGGCACCTCCGTTGCGCCCACCAGGGTATGCACGCCGAGCGGCGGAGCAACTGGAAGTGGGCCATGGGATGCCCGATGTTAAACGTTCACCATGCCGAAGCTCACGCTCGTCCCGAATGAAATCGAGGAGTACGCCCGCGCGCACACCGCGGCACCCGCGCCACTGTTCGAGGAACTCAAGGACATCACCCAGTCGCGCACGACCTCTCCCGGAATGCAGGTGGGCCCCGTCGAGGGCGCCTTCCTGAAAATGCTCGTCTCACTCACGAGTGCGAGGCGCGTCCTGGAAATCGGGACCTTCACGGGATACTCCGCTCTGATGATGGCGGAGGGGCTCCCGGACGACGGCGAGCTCATCACCTGTGACATCAATCCCGAGACGGCGGAAATCGCGCGCGCCTTCTTCGCCAGGAGTCCGCAGGGTCGGAAAATCCAGCTTCGACTCGGGCCTGCCCTGGAAACCCTGAAGACGCTGCGGGGGCCTTTCGACCTCGTCTTCATCGACGCGGACAAGGGGAACTACGGCGCCTATTGGGACGCGGCGGTGCCGCTGGTGCGTCCGGGCGGGCTCCTGGTCGCGGACAACGTGCTGTGGTCCGGGCGCGTGCTCAGCCCGGAGTCGGAGTCGGACCACGCGATGGTGGCCTTCAACGCGAAGGTCGTGGCGGACGCGCGCGTGGAGCCGGTGCTGCTGACGGTGCGTGACGGGATGATGCTCGCGCGCAAGCGCTGACGTCAGTAGCGCGCGAGGAAGCGCGTGAGCCCGGGGCGCAGGGCCTCGCGCTGCGCGATGCACTGGTCCACGCGCTCCAGCGACTGGGCCAGCACGCGCTCGCCGCCCTCGACGTCGCGGGCGCGCGGGCCGAACACCCGGGCCACCTCGTCGCGGTGCGCGGCGTCGCAGAAGAACCCGCCGCCGCCGAGCAGCCACGTGGTGAGGTCGCGGGGCAGTCGCTCGCGCAGGGCGTCGAAGTGCTCGTGCAGGAAGGTGAAGGCCACCTCGCGGGTGGGCGCCTCCGACAGGAGGCCGAAGAGGATGGCCAGCGCCTCGCGCGTGTCCACCTGCGCGTCCAGCAGCAGCTCCAGGCTCTTCTTCGCGAGCGCCACGTCGCGGAAGCCGCCGAGCGTGGCGAGCAGCAGCCGGCGCTCCTCGTCGGTGGCGGTGCGCGCGGCCGCGCGCAGGCGCTCGTGCAGCTCGGCGTCACCCGCCGCGGCGGCCGCGTTGAGGACGGTGGCCCGGTCCTCGGGCGCGAGCGTGCTCCGGTCCTGGAGCCACCGCAGCGTGAGCCGTCGCGCCTCGGCGCGCAGCCTCGGGTCCTCGCCCTCGGTCGTCGCCATCGACAGCAGGGAAGGGCGCATCAGCCGCGTCTCTTCACTCTCCCCGGGGCGCGACACGAAGCCCACCGCGCGCGCACGTCCGCCGAAGAGCCCGCGCACGAAGCGCGCCCGGTGCGAGCGCAGCGAGTCCGGCACCAGGTCCCGATGCACGCTGTCCACCACCTCCGCCGCGCTGCTGACCAGCTCCGCCTCGCCCTCGCCCAGCCGTGCCACCAGCGTGAGCGCCTGGCCGACGTCCAGCTCGCCGCTGCCGACGAGCGCCCGCGCATCCGCCATCAGCACCAGCCGCTCGGGAACGGTGAGGCGTGCCCCGCCGCGTCGCGCGAGCTTCTCCAGCCCATCCCCCCGCAGGAGCGCGTGGTAGTAGCCGCGCGCGTCCGCGTTGGGGTGCACCCAGTCCGGGCAGCCCTTCGCCTCGGGTAGCTCCAGGGTGTCACGGGCGCCGGTGAGCACCGTGCACGCGCGGCCCTCCTTCGCGCCCACCGCGTAGCGCACGCACAGCGGCACGCGCCAATCCCGCGTCCCGGAGGTGTCCTTCGCGCCGAGGGGCAGGTAGCGCTTCTGCTCCAGCGCGAGCCGGGGCGCGCCGCCCTTGGGGCACTGGAGCGTCATGGCGACGAGCGGCACGCCGGGCTGGTCCAGGAAGGTGGAGAACGCGGGCGCCACGTCCTGCCCGGCCTCGAGCGACAGCGCGTGGAAGAAGTCCCCCGTGGTGGCGGTGCCGCGCGCGTGGGTGCGCAGGTAGTGGCGCACGCCGCGCTGGAACGCGTCCTGTCCCACCCACGACTCGAACATCGCGAGCACCGCGGCGCCCTTGCCGTAGGTGATGCCGTCGAACGCGCCGTGGATGTCGCCGGGTGACTCAATCGGCTGGCGGATGCTGCGCGCGGTGACGAGCCAGTCCTCCTGCATCGCCTGCCCGCGCGCCTCCACGCGGCGAACGTCCGCGCGCCACCCGGGCTGCCAGCGCTTCACCATCTTGAAGGCGAGCCAGTCCGCGAAGGACTCGTTGAGCCACAGGTCGTCCCACCACGCGGGCGTGACCAGGTTGCCGAACCACTGGTGCGCCAGCTCGTGCGCCTGCGTCTCGGCGAAGCCGCGCTGTCGCCACAGCGTGTCCGTCTCCGGCGTGCGGAGCATCAGCGGCACGCCGAAGGTGATGAGGCCCGGGTGCTCCATGGCTCCGCCCACGAGCCCCGGCACCGCGAGCACATCCAGCTTCGAGTACGGATAGGGCGAGCCGAACCACTCCTCCAGATGGGCGAGCAGCGGCGCGGTCACGGACGCGGCGTACGCGGCCTCCGCTCCCCGCCCGCGGGGCACCAGCATGCGCACCGGCACCTTCGCCTCGCCCGCCGTGCCCGCGTCCACCTCGTCGAAGGGCCCCACCGCGAAGGCCACCAGGTACGTGGGCAAGGGCGGCGTCGTCTGGAAGCGCACCGTCTTCCAGCCCTCGGCCCCTGGCTCCTCGGCCCGCACGGGCATGTTGGAGAAGGCCGTGTCCTCCGCGCGCACGCGCAGGGTGAGCGACCAGGGAATCTTGAAGCCGGGCTCGTCGAAGCAGGGGAAGGCGCGCCGCGCGTACAGCGGCTGGAACTGCGTCATCGCGTACCAGCGGCCCTCCTCCTGCTCACGGAAGACGCCGCTGTCCTCCTTGTCGTACGCGCGGCCCGAGAACTCGACGTGCAGCGTGACGGTGCCCGGCGGAAGCGGCGCCTGCGCGACGAAGGCGAGCAGGTCCTCGCCCACCGGCATCGCCTCCACCGGCACGCGCGCATCCGCCGTCTGGACGTGCGCGCGTTGCAGCGCCAGCTCGGTGCCGTGCAGCCAGAGCACGCGCGTGGGCTCCGACAGGGACAGCTCCACGTCCACCTCGCCGCGGAACGTCTCCTGGCGCGGGTCCAGCTCCAGCGTCACCGACTGCCGCGTGGGACGCACGCCGGCCTCCAGGCGCAGCCCTGGGGGCACGAGCGCTTGGGGCGTCTCCACGGGCGCGGGCACGACGCGAGGGCGAGGCATCGGCGTGGGCGCCGCGTCGCGTGAGCCCCCCAGGCACCCCACGTGGAGGAGCGTCAGCCAGAGTCCGAGGATGGCGCCAAGCTGTCCCAACCGCATCGAGGAGCTCCGTCCCGTCCGACACATGCGACGCGTGATGGGGTCCATTCCATCACCGCCGCGACAGGGACGGTAGCGCCTCGATGGGGGTCTTGGGTGACGCGCCCCTGAACGAACGCGCGGTGCGTCAGCCGCCCTGCACGGGGAAGGCGGCGAGCACCTCGATGAGGGCGGGGCCGTACAGCTTCAGCCGCTTCTCGCCGAGGTAGGGCACCCGGGCGAGCTCCTCCAGGTTCGTGGGAGGCTGGCTGAGCAGCGCGTCCATCAGCGGGTTGGTGAGCACCACGCTCGGCGTCACCTTGCGCTCGGTGGCCTTCTCCACGCGGAACGCCTTGAGCGCATCCTCGCGCTTGCGGCGGTTGGAGTCCTTGGGGCCCTTGTTCTCGCGCTCCGGCGCCAGCTCGCCCTTCTGCGACTTCTCGCGCTGCTCGCGGACGATGGCGAGCACCTCGTCGCCATGGGCCCGCACGAAGACGCCCCGCACGCCGGCCGCGCGCGCCAGGTCCTTGGGCGTGGAGGGCAGCCGCGTGGCGATGTCCGCCAGCGCCATGTTGGAGAGCATGCGCCCCATGGGCACGTTCTCCTGCTCCGCCCACTCCAGCCGCTTCTTGTGCAGCGCGTGCGCAATCGCGTTCGCCAGGGTGAACTGCGTGGGGGACAGCCCGGTGCGCGGCAGCTTGGGCTTGAAGTCCGCGCCCACGTCGGGTCGGGCGACGGCCTCGTCACACAGCCGCTCGCAGTCGAGCGTCACCTCTTCCAGGATGTCCGCGTCGATGCACGCCTGCCGCACCTGCCGGCCCAATTCGCACAGGTAGCGCACGTCGTTGGCGATGTAGGTATGCATGCCTGGGGGCAGCGGGCGCAGCGAGAAGTCCGACTGCTGGTGCTCCTTGGGAAGCTCCACGCCCAGCTTCTCGCGGGCCACGTCCGCCAGGCCCACCTTGGGCCAGCCCAGCAGCGTCGCGGCGCGGTGCGTGTCGAACAGGCCCCGCACGCGCACGCCCGCCTCCGCGAGGAACTGCAGGTCGCCCTGCGCCGCGTGGAAGTACTTGGTGCGCTCCGGGTCGGCCAGCAGCGGGGCGAGCAGCCGGGCCTCCACGTCGGGCTGGAGCGTGTCGAAGAGGAAGACGTCCAGGTCCGTGGCCACCTGGAGGAAGCACAGCCGGGCGCGGAAGGCGTGCATGGAGTCGGCCTCCAGGTCCACGGCCAGCTCACGCGCCGCCTCCAGCTTCTGGAGGGCGCTTTGGGCCCCTGCGGCATCCACCACGTCCACGTCACCCTGCGGGTAGGTAGGCATCGAGCTGAGCAGGCTAGCGGACCGGACCGCCTGAATGACGTGTTTTTTCCCGGGCCGCCGCTAGGATGGCCACGCCGATGAATGACGTCCAGCGCCTGGAGAAGAGTCTGCTTGGCCACATGGGCCGAGCCATCGCGGACCACCGCCTCATCGAGGACGGGGACCGCATCATGGTGGGTGTGTCCGGAGGCAAGGACTCCTACACCATGCTCTACCTGCTCCGGGAGCTGCAGCGCCGCGCGCCGGTGAAGTTCGACCTGCTCGCGGTGAACCTGGACCAGGGACACCCGGGATTCCCCGGCCACATCCTGGAGGCGTACTTCCAGCGCGAGGGCTACGCGTACAAGCTGCTCAAGGAGGACACGTACAGCATCGTCCTGGAGAAGACCCCGCCGGGGAAGACGCAGTGCGCGGTCTGCTCGCGCATGCGCCGGGGCATCCTCTACACGGCGGCGGTGGAACTCGGCTGCAACAAGATTGCGCTGGGCCACCACCGCGACGACCTCATCCACACGCTCCTGCTGAACCTGTTCTTCGCCGGCTCCATCAAGGCGATGCCGCCGCTGCTCAAGAGCGACGACGGGCGCAACGTGGTCATCCGGCCCCTGTGCTACGCGCCGGAGAAGGACATCGCGAGGTTCGCGGAGCTGAAGGCCTTCCCCATCATCCCGTGCGACTTGTGCGGCACGCAGGAGAACCTGCAGCGCAAGCGGATGCAGAAGCTGATGGAGGAGCTGGGCAAGGAGATTCCCAACGTCCGTCAGAGCGTGCTGAACGCGATGGCCAACGTGCGGCCGTCGCACCTGATGGACCGGACGCTCAACCCGGACCCGCTCAACGCCGGCGGGGCCGAGTCGGGGGCGCCCACTCAAGACACGCAGGACACGCAAGGGGGAGCCAGCCCATGGCTCGAGAGCAGGCAGTGAGCGCGCGCAAGGAACGCAACGCCGCGCTGGTGGAGGTGATGTTGCTGGCGGCGATGGCGGACGGCCGTGTCTCTCAGCGGGAGATGCAGACGTTGATCAGCCGTGTGCTGGAGCGGCCGGAGTTCGAGGGCACGCGCCCGGAGGAGCTCAACGCGCTGGTGGAGACCAGCGCGGTCCGCCTGTCGGAGGCGCGGGATTTGGAGGACGTGCTGGCGTCGCTGCGGCGGCGGCTGCCGGACCACAAGAACCGGATGCTGGCGTTCGGGCTGGCGGCGGCGGTGGCGCTGGCGGACCAGCGGGCCACGCGCACGGAGCTGGGGCTCTTGAAGACGTTCCAGGCCGCGCTGGGCATCTCCGAGGACGAGGTGGCGCAGATCATCGACGTCATCGAGAACGGCGGCAGCCTGGCGGAGGCGCTGGGCGAGCCGCTGGAGCGGCTGTTCGCGGAGGTCATGGTGCTGGTGAGCGCGGCGGACGGGCGGCTGAAGGAGGCCGAGGCCCGGGCGCTGGTGGAGAGCTTCGCGGCGGACCCCCTGTTCGAGAACGTCAGCCCGGAGCGCGCGCAGAGCTTCGTGAGCGAGGCGGTGTCGGCCCTGGCCGCCGAGGGGCTGCCCCAGCGGCTCCAGGTGCTGGCCCACGGCCTGACGACGCACACCCAGCGGGTGAAGGCCTTCCGGCTGGCCACGAAGATTGCCCACGCGGGCGGGGAGCCCAGCCTGCCGGAGCAGCGAATCCTGGACCTGCTCCAGGCGACGTTCGGTCTGGCCGACGACGAAGTGGCGCGACTGGGCAGGGAGGGGTAATCAGGGGGCGGTCATGACCCTTCAAGTCCCTTCCGCGACCCGACACTCGTTCCGCTTCGGACTGCCGCCGTCATTGGGCAGTGAAACGGCGCGGGAGCGCGCGGACCGGCTGGCGGCCTTCCTCCAGCGGGCCATGGGCAAGCTGGTGGAGGTGAGCGTCGCGTCGAGCTACGAGACGCTCGCCAAGGACCTGCTCTCCGGCCGCGCGGACGCGGCGTGGGCGCCTCCCTTCGTGTGCGCGCGGATGGAGGCCATGGGGGTGCGGGTGGTGGTG
>NZ_SRLW01000011.1:0-65641 GCF_006518215.1 Myxococcus sp. AB025B | reverse complement strand
ACGAGCGGCTCCAGAAGCGCCTTCGCTCACGTCTGCAGTCGCGCGCAGGCCGTGCACAACTCCGCGAGCGTGTCGGTGTCGAGCATCGCCTGGCACATCTCGCCAACCGCCAGGGCCCGAAGGCCCGTTATCGAGGCACGCGCCGCAACCTCTTTGACCTCAGGCGACTCGCGGCCGTCCAAAACCTTGAGGTCGCCGCTCGCTACCAGCGCGCGGCGTGACCTAACCTGTTCGGCGCTCTAGGCACGTCCACCCCTGGCGTTCTTCCCAAGGAGTCGCAGCCCGTGGAGTCACTCGAGCCCACCAGCGACGCCGGGGCCGCGGTCGCCATCATCGGAATGGCGGGGCGGTTCCCGGGTTGCGCGGACATCGCTTCGTTCTGGCGCGCACTGAAGGCGGGCACGGAGACGCTCACGTTCTTCTCCGACGAGGAGCTGCGCGCCCGCGGTGTCCCGCCCGCATCGCTGGCCTCGCCGCACTATGTGCGGGCGAAGGGGGTGCTCGCCGGCGCGGAGCTGTTCGACGCGGCGTTCTTCGGCTTCAGTCCCCGCGAGGCCGAGCTGACGGACCCGCAGCAGCGGGTGTTCCTGGAGGTCGCGTGGTCGGCCTTGGAGCACGCGGGCTACACCTCGGACACCCACGCGGGCACCGTGGGCGTGTACGCGGGCGCGGGCTGGCCCAGCTACCTGCTGTTCAACCTCGCGACGCATCCCCACCTGCTCGGACCGGAGACGGGGCACCAGGTCCTGCTGGGCAACGACAAGGACAACCTGGCGACGCGGGTCTCCTTCAAGCTGAACCTCAAGGGGCCCAGCCTCACGCTGCAGACGGGCTGCTCGACGTCGCTGGTGGCCACGGCGGTGGCGCACCAGGCGCTGCTCACGTACCAGTGTGATCTGGCGCTGGCGGGCGGCGTCTCCATCACCGTTCCGCAGACGGGCTACCTGCACCAGCCCGGCAGCATCTTCTCGCCGGACGGACACTGTCGCGCGTTCGACGCGCGGGCCCAGGGCACCGTCATCGGGAACGGCGCGGCGGTCGTCATCCTCAAGCGGCTGGAGGACGCGCTCGCGGATGGGGACAGCATCTACGCGGTCATCAAGTCCGCGGTCATCAACAACGATGGCGCGACGAAGGCGGGCTACACGGCGCCGAGCATCGACGGGCAGGCGGCCGCCATCATGGAGGCCCACGCCTCCGCGGGGGTCGACGCCCGGAGCATCACCTACGTGGAGGCCCACGGCACGGGCACCACCGTCGGAGACCCCATCGAGGTCGCCGCGCTGACACAGGCGTTCCGCGCCAGCACGGAAGCCACGTCGTTCTGCGCGCTCGGCTCGGTGAAGACCAACGTCGGGCACCTGGACGCGGCGGCGGGTGTCACGGGGCTCATCAAGACCACCCTCGCCCTCCAGCATGGGCAGCTGCCGCCGAGCCTGCACTTCGAGACGCCCAACCCGCGCATCGACTTCGCCAGCACGCCCTTCTTCGTCAACACCACCCTCACCGCGTGGAAGCCCCAGGGGTTCCCCCGGCGCGCCGGCGTCAGCTCCTTCGGCCTGGGCGGTACGAATGCCCACGCCATCCTGGAGGAGCCGCCGGTACCCGCGCGCACGAAGCCCGCCGCGGGACCGCACCTGCTCGTGCTCTCCGCGAAGACGCGCGAGGCGCTGGAGCAGGCGACGACGAACCTGGCCCATCACCTGGATACGCACCCGGAGCTGGAGCTCGCGGACGTGGCCTACACGCTCCAGGTCGGACGCAAGCCCTTCGCGCATCGCCGCGTGCTGGTGTGCCACGGCCTCGCTGACGCGGCCTCCGCGCTGGGCACGCGCGACGCACAGCGCGTGCGCACCCGGCATACGGAGTCCCCGGCCCGTGGCATCGCGTTCCTCTTCAGCGGACAAGGCAGCCAGCACGTCGGCATGGCACGCGAGCTCCACCGGACGGAGCCGACGTTCCGGGAGCACGCGGACCGGTGCTTCGACCTGCTCCGGAGTCGCCACGGGGTGGATCTCCAGGCCCTGCTCTACCCGCCGGACTCGCAGCGCGAGCTCGCGGCCGAGAAGCTGAAGCGCACGGAGAACGCCCAGCCCGCGCTCTTCGTCATCGAGTACGCCCTCGCGCGGATGTGGATGGGCTGGGGCCTGCGGATGGACGCGGCCATCGGCCACAGCCTGGGGGAGTACGTCGCCGCGACGCTGGCGGGCGTGTTCTCGCTGGAGGACGCGCTGGCGCTGGTTGTCGCTCGGGGCCGACTGATGCAGGCGCTCCCGCCCGGCGCGATGCTCGCCGTCCCACTGTCAGAGCAGGAGCTGACACCGCTGCTGGGAGGCACACGCCTCAGCCTGGCCGCCGTCAACGCGCCCTCGTCCTGCGTCGTCTCTGGGACGACGGAGGATATCGCGGCGCTGCGACAGCAGCTCGATTCACGCGGGCTCGGTGGCAGTCTCCTGGAGACCTCGCACGCGTTCCACTCGGAGATGATGGAGCCGGTGCTGGCGCCCTTCGCGGCGCAGCTCCGACGCCTGCGCCTCGACGCGCCCCGGACGCCCATCGTCTCGAACCTCACCGGCACGTGGCTGACGGCCGCCCAGGCGACGGACCCCGACTACTGGGTCCAGCACCTGCGGCGCACGGTGCGCTTCTCCGCGGGTGTCGGTGTGTTGTTCGAGGACCGGCAGCGAGCGCTCCTCGATGTCGGCCCGGGCAGGACACTGACCCAGCTCGTCAGGAAGCATCCCGGACGCGCGCTCGCGCAGGCGGTGTTCTCCTCCCTGCCTCATCCGCGCGAGCAGACGTCGGATCTCTCGTTCGTGCTCGATACGCTCGGGCAGCTCTGGATGGAGGGGCTCTCGGTGGACTGGCCCAGGGCGCAGCGGGACGCACGTCCCCGCCGTGTCCCCCTGCCGACGTACCCCTTCGAGCGTCAGCGCTATTGGATCGACCCGGCTCGCGCGGAGGCCACCGAGGCGCCCACGCACTGGCAGCCCGTGCTGGAGGCTGCGCGTGCCCAGGCGGAGAAAGAGCTCGCGGGCTTCGATGCCTCCTCGCATCAGCTCGACAAGCACAGCCTGGACGCGGCCTGCACCGCGTACATGAACGTGACGCTGCGCGCGCTCGGGGCCTTCCCCGATTCGAGCGCGGCGTACACGCGCGAGGAGCTCCTCGGACAGTGCCGGGTCATCGGCCGGTACGAGCAGCTCTTGTCCCGATGGCTGCGACTGCTCGTGGAGGCAGGGCAGCTCGAACAGGACACGGCGGGGCGCTATCGGTCGCTGCGACCGTGTTCCCTTGAAACGGTGCAGTCACGGGTGAGGAACGCGGAGGAGCGTTGGGCGAGGACGCCGCAGGTGGTGGACCTCATCCGCCGGTGTGGCGACGCACTGAGGGACGTCCTGCGCGGGGAGCAGTCACCGACAGAGCTGTTCGCGTCCATCCTGGAGGGCTCGGCCGAGAAGGCGCAGACGGAGTTCGGGCTGAAGACGTACTACCGAGGCATCCTGCGCGCCGGTGTGGAGCGACTGGTGCGGCAGCTCGGGCCCACCACGAAGCTCCGGGTGCTGGAGATTGGTGGCGGCACGGGCATCGCGACCACGGAGCTGCTCCCCATCCTGCCGCGCGAGCGCACCGAGTACACGTTCACCGACGTGGCGCCGCTGTTCCTGTCCCAGGCGAAGCGGAAGTTCAGCGCCTGGCCGTTCATGAAGTACGTCCCGCTGGACATCGAGCGCGCGCCCGAGGCGCAGGGGCTTCCCCTGGAGTCGTTCGACGTCATCGTCGCCGTAAACGTGCTCCACGCGACGCGCAACCTGCGCACCACGCTCGCGCACGTGCGCTCGCTCCTCGCGCCCGGGGGCTTGCTGCTCCTGGGCGAGCTGACCGAGCCCACGCCGGACTTCGCCATCACCTACAGCCTGATGATGAATCCGGTCGAGGACCCGGAGCGAGACCAGGGCAACCCCTTCTTCACGCCCGCGCAGTGGAGCGCGGTCCTCGGGGCCAGTGGGTTCAGCAGGACCGCGGCCGCGCCTGACGTGGATGTCCTAGGACAACACGCACTGCTCGCTCAGGCCTCTTCGTCACCGCTCTCGGGACAGTCGGTGGCGCCGGCCTTCACGGAGTCGACGCGGCTCGCGGGCGAGGCAGAGCCTCGCGCGGCCTCGGGACTCACGAAGAAGGCCGACGTGGGCGACTGGTTCTACGTACCCTCATGGAAGCGGGTGCCCCGTCATGAGCCGTCGGCCCTGGGTGAGGCCGGGCACTGGCTGCTCTTCGTCGACGCGCTGGGCGTGGGCGACGCGCTGGCGGAGCGACTGGGCAACGCCTGCATCACGGTGCGGGCCGGTACCGGCTTCCACCAGGACGGGCCGAATCGATTCACCATCGACCCGAAGGCGCCCGCCGACTACGACGCGCTCCTCGGCGCGGTCCAGGGACAGGGAATCACCCCGAGCAGGATGGTGCACCTGTGGAGTGTCACCGCCTCCGAGACCGCCACGGTGGGCCTCGCGGCGGTCGAGCAGGCGCGAGTGCTCGGACTCGACAGCCTGCTCCTGCTGGCGAAGACCCTGGGCACGCGAGGCGTCACGGACGCGCTCCGGCTCTGGGTCGTGTCCAACGACCTGCATGAGGTCCACGGCGACGAGGTGGCTCCGGAGAAGGCCCTGCTGCTCGCGCCGTGCAAGGTCATCCCGCTGGAGTATCCGAACATCCAGTGCACCAGCGTGGACCTCGCGGTGCCGACCCGAGCGGGGCTCGAGGACCCGGTGACGCAGCTCCTGGAGGAGCTCCAGGCCGCGTCATCGGAGGCCATCGTCGCGTATCGAGGCCCCCATCGTTGGGTGCGGACGCTCGAGCCAGTCCGATTGGAGGCCCCACCCGAGCCTCCGCCGGTGCTGCGAAAGCACGGCGTCTACCTGCTCACCGGCGGCCTGGGAAAGGTGGGCCTCACGCTGGCCGAGTACCTGGCGCGCGCCGTCCAGGCGAAGCTCGTGCTGACACAGCGCTCCCCCTTCCCGGACCCGAGGGAGTGGGACGCGTGGCTGTCCGCGCATCCCAAGGAGGACCCGACCCACCGTCACATCCTCGCGCTGCGCGAGCTGGAGAAGCTGGGCTCCGAGGTCCTGGTGCTCCGCGCGGACGTCGCCGATGCCGAGCAGATGCGGACGGCGCGCGCACGCGCCACCGAGCGCTTCGGTCCCATCCAGGGCGTCATCCACTCGGCCGGCGTGCTCGGTGACGGCGCCATCCAGCAGAAGTCACCCGAGGAGCTGTCGCGCGTGCTCGCGCCGAAGGTGCTGGGAACGCTGGTCCTGCACGACCTCTTCGCGGACGCGCCGCTCGACTTCTTCCTCCTCTTCTCCTCGCTCTCGGCCATCGAGCCGGGGTTCGGCCAGGTCGCGTACTCGGCGGCGAACAACTTCCTCGACGCGTTCGTCCACGGCCGGAGTGCGCGCGCCCATCGCCGCGTGGCGTGCATCAGCTGGGACGTGTGGCGGGGCGAGGGCATGGCCTACGACGCGCGCGCGCCGCGGGTACTCCAGAAGCTGAAGGAGGAGGACTTCGACCAGCGCGGCATCCTGCACCACGAGGGAGTCGAGGTCTTCCGCCGGGTCCTGGGGTCCAGGCTCCCGCACGTGCTCGTCTCCACGTCCGACTACCTCCAGGTGATGAAGACGCGCGGGCGCGACCTCTCCGAGCTCTATCTGGAGGCCCTGGGCGGGACGTCCCTGCACGCGCGACCGAAGCTGGGCAACACCTACGAGCGTCCACGAGGAGAGACCGAGGAGTCGCTCGCCCCACTGTGGCAGGAGCTGCTCGGCATCGACGGCATCGGAGCGACGGACGACTTCTTCGAGCTGGGCGGGGACTCGCTCATCGGCACGCAGCTCATCTCCCGGGTGAACAGGAGCTTCGGCGTCAAGTTGTCCACGAAGAGCCTCTACACGCACCCCACCCTCCGAGGCATGTCGACGGCCATCGACGAGGCGCTCATCGGCACGGTGAGCGCGGACAAGCTCGCTGAGATCCTGAGGAAGCTCGATGGCGACAAGTGAGCCCGGGTCGGGCCGCGAGCACCCGACCTTCGTCGACCTGCTGGAGCATCGGGCGGAGCACCAGCCCGACCGGCTCGCGTTCACCTTCCTGGGGGACGACACGCCCCAGGGCGCGTCGCTGACCTACGCGCTCCTCGCCAGGAAGGCGAAGGCCATCGCGGCCACGCTCCGGGACTCGAGTCACGTCGGAGACCGCGCGCTCCTGCTCTACCCCTCCGGCCTGGACTTCATCGCCGCGTTCTTCGGCTGCCTGTACGCGGGCGTCGTGCCCGTGCCCGCCTATCCGCCCCGGCGCAACCAGAAGGTCCAACGCCTCCGGTCCATCCTTTTGGATTCGGAGCCCACCGCCATCCTCACGCTGTCCCCACTCGCCGACGGCATCCGCGCGCACTTCGCGGAGCAGCCCGAGTTCGCGCGAATGAGGCTGCTGTCGACCGACGAGGTCGAGGACTCGCGCGCGACCGCCTGGCGCAGGCCCGCCCTGGAGGGAGGCACGCTCGCCTTCCTCCAGTACACGTCGGGGTCCACGTCGACGCCCAAGGGCGTGATGGTCAGCCACGCGAACCTGCTCCACAACTCCGGGCAGATCCGCCGGGCCTTCGGGCTCGGACCCCAGGACGTGTCGGTGACGTGGCTGCCGAGCTTCCACGACATGGGGCTCATCGACGGGATCCTCCAGCCGATCTACGCGGGGTTCCCCGCGCACCTCATGTCCCCCGCGTCGTTCCTGCAGCAGCCCATCCGCTGGCTGAAAGCCATCTCGGACCTGCGCGCGACACACTGCGGAGGGCCGAACTTCGCCTACGAGCACTGCGTGCGCAGGACGACGCCCGATCAACGAGCGGGACTGGACCTGAGCTGCTGGACCATGGCCTACAACGGCGCGGAGCCCATCCGCCGCGCCACCCTGGACGCGTTCGCCGAGACGTTCGCGTCGCAGGGCTTCAGCCCTCGGAGCTTCTATCCCTGCTACGGACTGGCCGAAGTCACGTTGATGGTCACCGGAGGGCTCGTCGAGGCGCCGCCTGTCTACTGTGACGTGGACACCGAGCGACTGGAGCGACACGAGGTCGCGCCCGCGTTCGAGGGAGCCAAGGCGACGGCGCTGGTCGGCTCGGGGCGGGTCCATCCCGGCACGATGGTGGTCATCGTCGACCCCGAGTCCCGGACCCGCCGCGGCGCGGACGAGATTGGCGAGGTCTGGGTCTCGGGTGGAAGCGTCGCCATGGGCTACTGGCGGAACGCGGCGAAGACGGAAGAGAGCTTCCACGCCCACCTCGCCGACACGGGAGAAGGACCGTTCCTGCGAACCGGAGACCTGGGGTTCTTCCGAGGCGAGGAGCTCTTCGTCACGGGCCGCCTCAAGGACCTGCTCATCATCCGGGGGCGCAACCACTATCCCCAGGACCTGGAGCTGACCGTCGCCCGGAGTCATCCCGCGCTGCGGCCCGATGGAGGCGCGGCGTTCTCCATCGTCGTGGACGGCACCGAGCGGTTGGTCATCGCGCAGGAGGTCGAGCGCGTCGCGCTGCGCAAGGCGAACGTCGAAGAGGTCATCGCGGCCATCCGTCACGCCATCGCCGAGCACCACGAGTTGCAGGCGCACGCCGTCATCCTGCTCAAGCCCGGGCAGCTCCCGAAGACCTCGAGCGGCAAGATCCAACGAAGCGCATGTCGCGCGCGCTTCCTCGAAGGGACCTTCGAGTCCATCGGCGACAGCGTCCTCGCCTCGGACTCCATCGAGACGCCGAGGACCGTCCTCGCACGGGAGGAGCTGCTCACGCTCCCCAGGCTGACCGGGTGGCTCCAGCAGGTCGTCGCGCAGGTCCTGCGCCTGCCCGTCTCGCAGGTCGATTCCACCCGAACACTCCTTCAGCTCGGAACGGACTCCCTCGCCGCGACGGAGCTCCAACACCGGTTCGAGACGGAGCTCGGCGTGAGCGTCTCGCTGGTCCTGTTCCTCCAGGACAGCACGCTGGAGCAGCTCGCCGCGCACCTCCTGGAGGTCCTGGGCAACACATCGACACCCGTCACCGAGCCATCCATCACGCTCGAGTCGTCCGTTCAGCCCACCCATCCGCTCTCGCGCGGACAACAGGCGCTGTGGTTCCTCCATCAACTGGCCCCGGAGAGCGCGGCCTACAACGTGTCGTTCGCGGTGCGCATCGTCTCCGACCTGGATGTGGAGAGGCTGAAGGAGGCACTCGGACTCCTGACCCAGAGACACTCCGCGCTCCGCACGTCATTCGAGACGATGTCGGGCCAGCCCCTGGCGCGCGTGCACGAAGCCCCCCCGCTGGACTTCGCGAACCTCGACGCCAGGGACTGGAGTCAGGACACGATCGACAAGGCGGTGCTGGAGCACACCCACCGTCCCTTCGACACACGAGTCGCGCCGCTCCTGCGAACCCGGCTGTTCCACAGGGCCGCTGGAGACCACGTCCTGGTGCTGACCGCGCATCACCTGGTGACCGACTTCTGGTCGCTCGTGGTGCTGCTGGACGAACTGGCTGTCGTGTACTCCGACCTCAGGGCCCGACGCCCGGTCTCCCTCCCACCCGTCCTCGCGCAGCCCTCGCATCACGCGAAATGGCAGGCGGAGCAGCTGTCAGGCCCCGCCGGCGAAGACCTCTGGCGATACTGGCGGGAGCAGCTGGCCGGAGCCCGACAGGTCCTCGCGCTTCCGACGGACAGGCCCCGCCCGCCGGTGCAGAGCTTCCGGGGCGCGATGCACCTCTCCCGATGGGAGGGCGACCTCGTCGCGGGCGTGAGGAAGCTCGCGGCCTCGCACGGCGCGACGCCGTACATGCTGCTGCTCGCGGCCTATCAACTCCTGCTCCATCGCTACTCGGGACAGGACGACCTGCTCGTGGGGACCTCGGTGACGGGGCGGACCCGCTCCGAGCTGGCGGGCACGGTGGGCTATCTCGTGAACCAGCTCGCGCTCCGTGCACGGCTCACGGGCAACCCCACCTTCGAGGACGTCCTGCGGCAGGTCCGACAGACGGTCCTGGGGGCCCTGGCCCATCAGGAGTACCCGCTGGCCCTGCTCGTGGAGCGGCTGCAGCCCGAGCGAGACACGAGCCGCTCGCCGCTCTTCCAGACGATGTTCGTGCTGGAGAAGCCGCACCGCCAGCAAGCCATCGCGGCCCTGGTGACAGGCACTCCGGGGGCCTCCGCCATCCTGGGGGACCTCACCCTCGCATCGGTGGCGCTGGAGCAGCACACGGCGCAGTTCGACCTGACGCTCAAGCTGACCGACGGCAGCGAGACGATGACGGCGGCCTGGGAGTACAGCAGCGACCTGTTCGACGCGGCGACGGTGCGGCGCATGGACGACCACCTGCGGGCCCTGCTCGTGGCCATCATCGAGGACCCGCGTCAGCGTGTGGAGGACCTCTCGCTGCTGAGCACCGTCGAGCGACGGCGCATCCTCGTGGAGTGGAACGACACCCGCATCCCCATCTCCGAGGAGCCGTGTTTCCACGAGCGCTTCGAGGCCCAGGCCGCGCGGACCCCGGACGCCATCGCGCTCGTTCAGGGTGACGTGGAGGTCACCTACCGCCAGCTCAACGAGAGCGCCAACCAGGTCGCCCGGCACCTGGTGCGGCTCGGCGTGGGACCGGAGAAGCTCGTCGGCCTCTGTCTCCCGCGCTCCATCGACCTGGTGGTCGGGCTGCTCGGTGTGCTCAAGGCCGGCGGCGCCTACGTCCCGTTGGATCCGTCGTACCCCCCGCAGCGACTGGCGTACATGTTGGAGGACGCGCAGGTCACGGTGTTGCTCACGCACCACGCGCTCCTGTCGCGACTGCCGGAGACCCGCGCGAAGGTCGTCCGCCTGGACTCGGATTGGGATGAACTGGCGAGGAACGGACGCGAGAACCTGGGGCGCCAGGCCACGCCTGCGAATCTGGCGTACATCATCTACACCTCGGGTTCGACCGGGCGGCCCAAGGGCGCGCTCATCGAGCACCGCGGGCTGACGAACTATCTCGCCTGGTGCACCCGAGCCTACGAGGTCGCGAACGGCGACGGTGCGCCCGTCATCACCTCCATCGGCTTCGACGCCACCATCACCGGGCTCTTCGCGCCGCTCTGGGTGGGCCGCAAGGTCATCCTCGTGCGGGAGCAGGAGGAGCTCGCCGCGCTCGTGGAGCTGCTCCGGGAGCAACGCGACTTCAGCCTCGTCAAGCTGACGCCCGCGCATCTCGACGTGCTGCGAAGCTCCCTCCCGGCGAAGTGCGCCGAAGGGGCAACACGCACCTTCGTCATCGGCGGCGAGGCCCTCTCTCGCGAGAGCCTGGGCTTCTGGCGGACACACGCCCCCTCGACGAGGCTCATCAACGAGTACGGCCCGACGGAGACCGTGGTCGGCTGCTGCGTCCATGAAGTGACCGACCTCGACTTCGCCGCTGGCACCGTGCCCATCGGCCGACCCATCGCGAACACGCGGCTCTACGTGCTGGACGGCCACCTGCGCCCCGTCCCCATTGGCGTGCCCGGAGAGCTCCACATCGCTGGAGCCGGAGTGGCGCGCGGCTACCTGCGCCGCCCCGAGCTGACCGCGGAGCGCTTCCTGCCGGACCCCTTCCATCCCGAGCCCGGCGAGCGGATATACAAGACGGGCGACCTCGCGCGGTATCTGCCGGACGGCACACTGGAGTTCCTGGGGCGCATCGACGACCAGGTGAAGCTGCGCGGCTTCCGCATCGAGCTCGGAGAGATTGAAGCGGCCCTGCGCCAGCACCCCGAGGTCCTCGATGCCGCCGTCGCAGTGCGTGCCGAGGCCCAGGGTGACAAGCGGCTGGTCGCGTATCTCGTCTGGAAGACGTCCACCGCGCGGCCCGGAGTCGTGGAGCTGCGACGCTTCCTCGCCGACTCACTGCCGCCCTACATGGTGCCCTCGGCTTTCGTGACGCTCGCGGCGCTGCCACTGACGTCGCATGGGAAGGTCGATCGACGCGCCCTGCCCGCTCCGGACACCTCGCGCCCGGAGCTGGCCGCTGCCTACGTCCTCCCCGGCACGGAGCTGGAGCAGACGCTCGCGGCGCTCTGGAGGTCCCTGCTCCGGGTCGACCGCGTGGGCGTGGACGACAACTTCTTCGAGCTGGGAGGCCACTCCCTCCTCGCGACCCAGATGCACCACCAGCTCCAGGAGACGCTGAAGCGCGAGCTCCCGCTCGTGCAGCTCTTCCAGCACCCGACCATCCGCTCCCTCGCGGCCTACCTGAGCCGAGGCGACGAGAGCGCCACCGACAACACCGACCTGCAGCGCATCCAGGACCGCATCCGGAAGCAGAAGCGAGCGCTCGACCTGAACCGCCGGAAGAAGGACCGGTCGTAGCTCGCCCCTCACACCCTCACGAAGCGAACCTTCCCATGACCGCGACCAAGGACACCCTCGAGCTGCTCAACAGCCTTTCGCCGGAGAAGCGCGCGCAGGTTCTCAAGTCCCTGAAGCAGGAGGCACTCCAGACGCAGTCGCCGCGCATCACCCGGCGCGCGGACCCGCATGCGCCGGTCCCCGTCTCGCTCGCGCAGAACAGGCTGTGGTTGTTCGAGCAGCTCCGCCCCGGTGGTCACGCCTACAACGAGGTGTCCGCGCTGCGCCTCGAAGGGACTCTCGACGTCGCGGTCCTCGAGCAGAGCCTTCAGGAGATCGTCCGCCGCCACGAGGTCCTGCGCACCACCTTCGCCGAGGGCGCCGAGGGCCCCGTCCAGATCATCACGCCCACGGTGGCGACGCGGCTGCACGTCGTCGACCTGGCTGGGCTCGCGGAGGCGGAGCAGTCCCGAGAGCTCCAACGGTTGATCGACGCCGAGTCCCGCCGTCCCTTCGACCTCACGAAGGGCGCGCTGCTGCGGACCACGCTGTTCCAATTGGGAGCGCGCAAGAGCGTGCTGCTCACGGTGGTGCACCACATCGTCCTCGACGGCTGGTCCATCGGCGTCTTCCAGCGAGAGCTCGCGGAGCTGTACCGGGAGCTGAGCGCGGGCCGGCCGTCTCCGCTGCGCGAGCTGCCCATCCAGTACGCGGACTACGCGGTGTGGCAGCGCCAGTGGATGAAGGACGACGTGCTCCAGCGGCAGCTCGAGTACTGGACGCGGCAACTGAAGGACGCGCCGCCCCTGCTGACGCTGCCCTTCGCGAATCCTCGCCCGGAGTCGGAGCGCTTCGCGGGGGCGCGGGAGTACTTCACGCTGGATGAGCAGGTCAGCAAGGGACTGTCCGCGCTGAGCCGCCGCTTGAACGCGAGCCTCTTCATGACGTTGCTCGCGGGCTTCCAGACGCTGTTGCACCGGTACACGGGTCAGACGGACATCCCCGTGGGCACGGTGGTGGCCAACCGGGAGCAGCCGGAGCTGGAGCAGCTCATCGGCTTCTTCGTGAACACCCTCGTCCTGCGCGGGGACCTGGGTGGCAACCCGCGCTTCGAGGAGCTGGTGGAGCGCACGCGCGCCACGGCGCTCGCCGCGTTCGAGCACCAGTCGCTGCCCTTCGAGAAGCTGGTGGACGCGCTCAAGCCCGAGCGCTCCCTCGGCTACAACCCGTTGTTCCAGGTCATGTTCATCCTGCAGAACATGCCGGCGTCGGACCTGACGCTGCCGGGGCTGACGCTCTCGCCCCTGGAGATTGGGAGCGTCACTGCGAAGTACGACCTGACGCTGGTGATGGACGAGACGCCCCACGGGCTGCACGGCCACTGGGAGTACAACAGCGACCTGTTCGACGCGGACACCATCCGGCGCATGAGCGGGCACCTGGAGGTGCTGCTGCGCGCGGTGGTCGAGAACGGGACCCGGCCCCTCGCGGAGCTGCCCCTGCTGCCCGAGGCCGAGGAGCGGCGGCTGCTCGTCGAGTGGAACCAGACGCAGCCGGCTGCGTTCCCCCTGGCGCCTTCACTGCACCGGCTCTTCGAGGACCAGGCCACCCGGACACCCGAGGCCGTCGCCGTGGCGCATGCCGGTCAGCGCCTGAGCTACCGCGAGCTGGATGAGCGCGCCAACCAGCTCGCGTACCACCTGCGGGGCTTGGGCGTCGGACCGGGGAAGCTCGTCGGCGTCTGCCTTCAGCGCGCTCCGGAGCTGCTCGTGGCGCTGCTCGGTGTGCTGAAGGCGGGCGGCGCCTACGTGCCGTTGGACCCGTCGTATCCCCCGCTGCGCCTGGGCTTCATGCTCGAGGACTCGAAGGCCGCGGTCCTGGTGACCCAGGACTCGCTGCGCACGCGGTTCGCCACGCACGGAGCGCAGGTGGTCTGCGTGGACGGGAGCGACCTCGCGAGACAGGGCAAGGAGCGCCCCACACCGCTGGCCGGTGAGCACGACCTGGCGTACGTCATCTACACGTCCGGCTCCACGGGCATGCCCAAGGGCGTGCAGGTGACGCACCGGAACGTGGTGCACTCCACCCTCGCGAGGTGGACGTACTACCGCGAGCCCGTGAGCAGCTTCCTGCTGCTGTCGTCCTACGCGTTCGACAGCTCCGTGGCCGGCATCTTCTGGACGCTGAGCCAGGGAGGCATGCTCGTGCTTCCCGAGGGCGATGGCCTGCCCGACCTCGGCGTGCTCGGCGGGTTGATCTCCGCGCATCGGGTGTCGCACCTGCTGTGCATCCCATCGGTGTACTCGCTCCTGCTGGAACAGGCCCGTCCCGAGGACCTCGCGTCCTTGAAGACCGTCATGGTCGCGGGCGAGACCTGCCCGCCCCGGCTCTTCGAGCAGCATCGCCGGGTCATCCCGAGCGCGGCCCTCTACAACGAGTACGGCCCCACCGAGGCGACGGTCTGGTGCACGGTGCACAAGCTCGAAGAGGCTCCGCGGCGCGCGAGTGTTCCCATCGGCCGCCCCATCTCGGACACGCGCATCTACCTGCTCGATGCACACCTGCACCCTGTCCCCATCGGTGTCCCCGGCGAGTTGCACGTCGGAGGCCCGGGGGTGACACGCGGGTATCTCAACCACCCCGAGCTGACGGCGGCGCGGTTCATCCGGGACCCTTCGAGCCAGGACACCGAGGCCCGGCTCTACAAGACGGGGGACCTGGCGCGGTACCTGCCGGATGGGAATCTCGAGTTCCTGGGGCGCGTCGATGACCAGGTCAAGGTCCGCGGCTTCCGCGTGGAGTTGGGCGAGGTCGAGGCCGTGCTGAGTCGCCTGCCCTCGGTCCGCGAGGCCGTGGTCGCCGTTCGTGACGATGAGCGCGAGAACAAGCGGCTCGTGGGCTACGTGGTCGCGGACGCGGGGGTGTCACTCACCGCGCTGAAGGAAGCGGCGCTCCAGCAGCTCCCAAGCCATGCCGTCCCGTCCGAGCTCGTCCAGGTGGACAGCCTGCCGCGGCTGCCGAACGGCAAGGTCGACCGGAGGTCCCTGCCCGCGCCCGAGACGCTGCGTGTGACGACGCAGGCGCCTTCGCAGGCGCAGTGGACCGAGCTCCAGCGGACCATCGCCGCGCTGTGGAAGGAGGCCATCAACGTGGAGTCGGTGAGCCTGGACGACAACTTCTTCCAGATTGGTGGGGACTCGCTCTCCGTGGTGCGCGTGTTCAACCGACTGCGGGAGGCCGTGGACAAGGAACTGTCCATCACCCACCTCTTCAAGCACCCGACCATCCGCGCCCTCTCCGCGTTCATCGAGCCGTAGCCGTCGCGCCCACCCACTCGACCGACTCCGCCATGCGCCTCTACTTGCTCGTCCTCGGGATGGCCGCCTTCTCCAAGTGCGGGAGGGCGGAGTCGCCGCCCGCGCCGCTGAAGGCCACGATTCATCGGACCGCCCATGGGGTTCCTCACATCACGGCCTCGGATTACCGGGGCCTCGGCGCGGGCTACGGCTACGCGCAGGCGCAGGATCTGGTCTGCATCCTCGCGGACCAGTTCCTGAAGGTCCGGGGCGAGCGGGCGCGCTACTTCGGTCGAGGCGAGAAGGACGTCCACGTCGAGAGCGACCTCGTCTATCGGGGCCTCGCGCTGCGGCCCCGGGCCCAGGCCGCGTATGGGCGTCAGTCCCAGGAGGTCCGCGACCTGATGGAGGGCTTCGCACAGGGCTACAACCACTACCTGGAACAGACGCCACCAGAGCGACTGCCCGCGCCGTGCACGGGCGCGAGCTGGGTGAAGCCCATCACCAGCCTGGACCTGCTCGCGTACCACCTGGACGTCTCGCTGTTGGACACGTTGCAGCCGCTCCTCGGGGATGTCGCCAACGCGCAGCCTCCTGGCATGGGGAGCGCGTCGACGAAGGAAGCCTCACTGCCCTTCGGGTGGCCTCCGGGGGTTCGAGAGTCGAGCCTGGGGAGCAATGGCTGGGCGGTCGGGCGTGAGCGCTCGCGGAGTGCCGGAGGGATGCTCGTCGCCAATCCCCACTTCCCGTGGGAAGGGGCGCTGCGCTTCTACGAGAGCCACCTCACCATCCCGGGACGGCTGGACGTGTACGGCGCCTCGCTGGTGGGCATCCCGGTCATCAACATCGGCTTCAACCGGAATGTGGCGTGGACGCACACGGTGACGGCGTCGAGCCACTTCACCGCGTACCGGCTCCGCCTGGTCCCTGGAGATCCCACGGCGTATCTGTACGACGGGCAGGTCCGTCGGATGACGCACGAGGAGCACACGGTAGACGTGCTCGAGGCGGACGGGCGGGTGAGCCAGGTGACGCGCACGTTCTGGCGCTCGCATTACGGGCCCATGGTCGAGCGGCCCGGGCTGGTCCCCTGGACGGACACGGTGGCCTACACGCTGCGAGACGCGAACGAGGACAACCACCAGTTCGCGGAGCAGTGGCTGCGGATGAACAGGGCGGAGAGCCTTGACGACCTCGCCGAGGTGGACCGCACCGTGCGCGGCATCCCCTGGGTCAACACCATCATGACGAGCGCGCGGGGAGACACCCGCTACGTGGACGCCTCGCGGGTGCCCCGGTTGAGCGACGAGGCCCTCGCCGCGTATCGCACCGCCCGGGAGACGATCCCGGACGTGAAGGGGTTCGCGAGCCTGCGCGTCATCCTCCTCGATGGCAGCACGTCGCGTGACGAGTGGGTCGACCTGTCGGGTCCGGGCAGAGGACTGTTCCCCGTCGACCAGGCGCCTCGCCTCACGCGCACGGACTTCGTGATGAACGCGAACGACTCGGCGCGGTACACGAACCCGGCGGAGCTGCTCGCCTCGGTCCCCTTCCCTTACGAGAACTACGCGAGCCCGGGAGGCCGGCTCTCCAACCGCTCGCGCACGAACCTCGCCATCCTGTCGGAGAAGGGGCCGGATTCGGCTTCGGGACCGGATGGAGTCTTCACACGTGAAGAGCTCGAGCAGGCCGTCCTGAACAATCGCAACTGGCTCGCGGAGCACCTCCGGGTCCCTGTCGCGCAGCGCTGCCAGGGCGCGACGACGGTGTCGGTCAAGGAGGCGCAGGTCGACCTCCGCGAGGCCTGTCGACTGCTCGCGGAGTGGGACGGAAGGCTGGAGCTCGACCGCAAGGGCGCGCTGGTGTGGCGAGAGTTCCTGGGGCGGTTCACGCGCGCGGAGCTCAATGACCGGGGACCGCTCTTCGCCGAGCCGTTCGACCCGAGCCGGCCGGTGCAGACGCCCGCGGGACTGACTCCGGCACCCGCGTCGGGCCCGGACCCCATCCTCCAGAAGCTGGGCGAGGCCGTCTCGGTCCTGCGAGAGGCGGGCCTTCCGCTCGATGCCCGTCTGCGTGACGTGCAGTTCGCCCGGAAGGGGTCGCAGGTGATTCCGATTCACGGGGGCGTGGATGGAATCGAGGGCGCGGCGAACATCGCGGGCTTCTCGCTGGCGAACTCGACGCTGTTGCCGCGCACCGAGCGGAAGCAGGTGCTGTCGGAGACCACGGGCCTCACGTCGGAGGGCTACCTGGTCAATCACGGCGCATCCTTCCTGATGGTGATGGAGTTCACCCGGGAAGGCCCCCGAGCGAGCGCGGTGCTCGCCTACTCTGGAGCCACGGACCCAGCCTCTCCCTTCTTCGCCGACCAGACCCGACTCTTCTCCGAGAAGCAGCTCCGCCCGGTCCTCTTCGAGCAGGAGGACATCCTCGCGGACCCGGCGCGCGTGACCACCGAGCTGGTGATCAAGAGGACGGCGCCATGAAACCGGAGGCGCGATCCCAGACCATCCCGCGCCGCCAGGGCGATGGACCGACGCCGGTGTCCTATGCCCAGCGGCGCCTGTGGTTCCTGGACCGGCTCGCGCCGAACAGCCCGACGTACAACATGCCCTTCACGCTGCACCTCGCGGGCCCGTTGGACGTGGAGGCGCTGCGCCGGGCGTTCGAGTTGCTCACGCACCGACACGAAATCCTGCGCACCACCTTCGAGGAGCGAGGCGGCGAGGCGTTCCTCCGCGTCCACCCTCCCTCGGCGTGGGCCATGCCAGTGGTCGACCTGTCCGGGCGTGAGCCTGACGCACGCACCGCGGACGCACGGAGACTGGCGGACGAGGAGTCACGGCGCCCGTTCGACCTGGAGCGAGGGCCGCTGTTCCGGACCACACTCCTGAAGCTCGATGCAGCCGAGCACGTGTTGCTCGTGAACATGCACCACATCATCAGCGACGGGTGGTCGACGGGGCTGATGATGCGGGAGTTCGCGGCGCAGTACGAGGCGCTGCGGCAGGGGCGCACGGCGTCACTTCCCGAGCTGCCGGTGCAGTACGGCGACTACGCGGCCTGGCAGCGGGAGCGTTTCACGGGAGGGACGCTGGAGAGGCAGCTCGCGTACTGGAGCCGGCAGCTCGCCGACGTGCCCTCTTCGCTGAGACTTCCCACGGACCGTCCGAGGCCCGTGGTGGCGACGGACCGGGGGGCGGAGCTCGTGGTCAAGCTGCCTCCGAAGGTCGCGGAGGCGGTGAAGGCCTTCGCGATGCGCGAGGGCGCGACCCCGTTCATGGTGTTGCTCGCCGGGTTCCAGGTGTTGATGTCCCGGCTGTCGGGGCAGGACGACGTCGTGGTGGGGGCGCTCATCGCGGGCCGGACGCACCGTGAACTGGAGGGGTTGCTCGGCTTCTTCGTGAACACGCTGGTCCTGCGCGCGGACCTGAGCGGCGACCCGACGGTGGAGCAGCTCATCGGTCGGGTGATGGAGACGACGCTCGGGGCCTTCGCGAACCAGGACGTGCCCTTCGAGATGCTGGTGGAGAAGCTCGCGCCGTCGCGAGAGCCGGGACGCCCTCCCCTCATCCAGGTGCTGTTCACCTTCCAGAACTCCTGGGCGAGCGCCTTGCGGCTCGAGGGTCTGACGGCGACGCCGATGGAGGTCTACAACGGCAGGTCGAAGTTCGACCTCACGCTCCAGATGGGAGAGAAGCACGGGAGTCTCGAAGCGGCCTTCACGTACAACGTCGACCTGTTCGATGCGGTGACCATCGAGCGCATCGGACGCCAGTACACGACGCTCCTGGAGCGCCTGTGTGCCGCGCCCACCGAGGCACGCTGCTCGACGTTGAGCCTGCTGGACGAGGAGGTTCGACAGCGCATCGTGCAGGAGTGGAACGCGACGACCACCGAGCTTCCACACGATCGCTGTGTCCACGAGCTGTTCGAGGAGCAGGTCGCGCGACGTCCTGACGCAATCGCGGTGGAGTTCGAGGAGGAGCGCCTCACCTACCGTGAGCTGAACGCCCGAGCGAACCGGGTGGCTCATGCCCTGCGCGAGCGCGGAGTGAAGCCCGAGACGCGCGTGGGGCTGTGTGTCGAGCGGTCCTCCGGGATGGTGGCCGCGGTGCTGGGTATCTTGAAGGCGGGTGGTGCCTACGTGCCGCTGGACCCGCGCCATCCACTGGAGCGACTCGCCTTCATGGCCCGGGACGTGGGGCTGCGGCTCGTGGTGGCGTCGCGAGCACACCGTGGCGTGGCGGAGAAGCTGGGGGAAGTGCTGGAGCTCGGGACGTGGGTGGAGTCCTCGGGCGAGGTCGAGAATCCCCAGAGTGGAGCCACCGCCAGCAACCTGCTCTACGTGATGTACACCTCCGGTTCGACGGGCGAGCCCAAGGGCGTCGCGATTGAGCACCGGAACGTGGTTCGCCTCGTACGCGGAGCCAGCTACGCCGACTTCGGTCCGGAGGAGGTGTTCCTCCAGTTCGCGCCGCTCGCCTTCGACGCGTCGACCTTCGAGCTCTGGGGCAGCCTGTTGAACGGCGGCAGGCTCGTGGTCCATCCGCCGCATGACCCGACGCTGAGCCAGCTCGCGACGCTGGTGAAGCAGCGCGGAGTGACGACGCTGTGGCTGACCGCGGGCCTGTTCCACCAGTTCGTGGACGAGGACGCGCGGAGCCTTGCGCACGTCCGACAGGTCCTCGCGGGTGGAGATGCGCTCTCACCGGGACACGTCCGGCGCTTCCTGGAGGTCGGAGGACGCCGCCTCATCAACGGCTACGGGCCGACGGAGACGACGACGTTCGCGTGTTGTCACGCGGTGGAGCGTCCCGAGCAGGTCGGAGAATCCGTGCCCATCGGCCGCCCCATCTCCAACACGACGGCCTATGTCGTGGACACGCGGGGCGAGCTCGTCCCGGTGGGTGTCGCGGGCGAACTGTGGATCGGCGGCGAGGGCGTTGGACGCGGCTATTGGAATCAACCCGAGCTGACGGCGACGAGGTTCGTGGAGAACCGTTGGAGTCCTGGTCGCGTGTATCGCACGGGCGACAGGGTCCGCTGGCGCGCGGATGGGACGCTCGAGTTCCTGGGCCGCATCGACTTCCAGGTGAAGTTGCGCGGCTTCCGCATCGAGCCGGGCGAAATCGAATCCGTCCTGCGTCGTCACCCGAGTGTCCGTGATGCGCTGGTCCTGGTCCGGGAACACGGTCCCGGAGACAAGCGACTGGTGGCCTACGTCACCGTGCATCCACACGGGACACCGCCCACGCGAGAGTCGCTGCGAGAGCACCTGCCCGAGTACATGGTGCCCTCGGCGCTCATCACGCTGGAGTCCTTCCCGCTCACGGCCAATGGCAAGGTGGACCGCAAGGCGCTCCCGGCGCCGGAGGGACTGCTTCCAAGCACGGAGTATGTCGCCCCACGGAATCCCACGGAGGAGCGCCTGGCCGAACTCTGGGCCGAGGTTCTCCGCGTCCCGCGTGTCGGTGTGAGGGATGACTTCTTCGCGCTCGGTGGGCACTCCCTGTTGGCGACGCAGCTCATCTCGCGCATCCGCGCGCGGCTCGGGGTGGAGCTGCCACTACGAGCCCTCTTCGAGGCGCCGACCCTGGCGTCTTTCGCCGAGCGTCTGGAGGCCGCGCCCCGTGTCGAAGCACCGCCGCTCGTGCGTCGGCCGCGAGCAGGGCCCGTGCCCCTCTCGTTCGCACAGCAGCGCCTCTGGTTCATCGACCAGTTGGAGCCCGGGAGCGCCACGTACAACATTCCCGTTGCGGTGAGGCTGAGAGGCCCGCTCGATGTGGAAGCGCTCCGGCACACCTTCGAGGCGCTCGTGGTCCGACACGAGTCCCTGCGAACCACCTTCCCGTCGGAACAGGGCCAGCCCCTCCAGCGCATCGAGTCCCAGGTCGCCCTCCCCTTGAGCGTCGTCGACCTGCGCGCCCTGCCCACGCGGGAGGCCGAGGCGACCCGACTCGCACGCGAGGAAGCCCTTCGTCTGTTCGACCTCGCCAAGGGCCCGTTGCTGCGGACCACCCTGCTCCAACTGGGCGAGCAGGAGCACATGCTCTTGCTGACGATGCATCACATCGTCTCGGACGGCTGGTCCATGGGGGTGTTGGTGCGAGAGCTGGGAGCCCTGTACGAGGGCTTCGCGTCGGGCCACGGAGTCACCTTGCCAGCGCTGCCGGTGCAGTACGCGGACTTCGCGCTGTGGCAGCGGGACTGGCTGCAAGGTGAGGTGCTGGAGGACCAGCTCGCGTGGTGGAAGCAATATCTCGAAGGAGCCGCGGTCCTCGAACTTCCGACCGACAGGCCTCGCCCCGCAGTCCTCTCGGCACGCGGTGCGGTCGTCCCGGTTCACCTGTCCCGCGAACTCTCCGATGCCGTCCTCGCCCTCGCGCAGCGCGAGGGGTCCACGCCCTTCATGACGTTGCTGGCCGCGTTCCAGGTCCTGCTCGCGCGCTACTCTGGACAAGAGGACATCTCCGTCGGCTCGCCCATCGCGGGGCGTACGCGCGCGGAGACCGAGGGGTTGATCGGCTTCTTCGTCAACACGTTGGTGTTGCGCACCCGGTTGAGGGGACACGCGTCGTTCCGGGAGTTGTTGTCCGAGGTACGGGCGTCCACCCTCGCGGCCTTCCAGCATCAGGAGGTCCCCTTCGAGAAGCTGGTGGAGGTGCTCCAGCCCGCCCGCGACCTCAGCCGCAGTCCGTTGTTCCAGGCGTTCTTCGCGCTCCAGAACGCGCCCCTGGAGCCTCTGCGGCTGCCGGGCCTCACCTTCGAGCCCATTCCCACCGCACTCGACACGGCGAAGTTCGACCTCACCCTGAGCTTCATCGAGACCCCAGCGGGCTTCGAGGGAGATCTGGAATACAGCGTCGACCTGTTCGACCCGGCCACCGTGGCGCGCATGGCGGAGCACCTTCGCATCCTGCTGGAGGGAGCGGTCGCTCATCCCGAGACGGCCCTGCGCGCCCTGCCTCTGTTAACCGCGCGGGAACAGCAACAACTGCTCATCGAGTGGAACGACACGCGGGCCGAGTACCCGTCGGATGCATGCATCCACCACCTCTTCGAAGCCCGCGTCCGCCAAGCCCCCGAGGCTCTCGCGGTGGGCTTCGAGGACGAGAGGCTGACCTATCGGGAGCTGAACGAGCACGCCAATCGGCTCGCACGACACCTGCGTGGGCTCGGAGTGGGGCCGGAGGTGCTGGTGGGCCTGTGCGTCGAGCGTTCCCCCGACATGGTCGTGGGTCTGCTGGGCATCCTGAAGGCAGGGGGAGCCTGGCTGCCGCTCGATCCGACGCTGCCACGTGAGCGCCTTGCCTTCATGGTGCAGGACAGTGGAGTGCGAGTGCTGCTCACGCAGAAGGCCTTGCGTGAACGAGTCCCGGGAACCTTCGAGCACGTGCTGCTCCTGGACGAGGCGCGTCCGAGTGCCCAGGGAGGAGACCTCGGACTCACGTTGTCGAGCCGCTCGTTGGCGTACGTCATCTACACCTCGGGCTCCACGGGACGGCCCAAGGGGACGCTCGTCGAACACCAAAGTGTGTGCAATCTGGTGGTGCAGGAGGCGGAGGTCTTCGGACTCGGGCCGGGCGGCCGGCTGCTCCAGCTCGCGAACCTGGGCTTCGACCTGTCTGTCGAGGAGATCCTCACCACGCTGTGCGCGGGAGCCACGCTGTGGCTCGCGCCAGTGGAGAAGGCGATGCCGGGGCTGGCCTTGCACCAACTCCTACGGGACGCGGCCATCACGACCCTCAGCGTCACGCCCGCCACGCTGGCACTCACGCCCTCCGAGGGACTTCCAGCACTGCGGACAGTCATCTCTGGGGGCGAGGCCTGCGGGCCAGAGCTCGTCGCGCGTTGGGCGCCCGGTCGGCGGTTCCTCAACTCCTACGGTCCCACCGAGGCCACGGTGCTGGCGACCTTCGCCGAGTGCGAGACGAACGAGGGAACACCGCCCATCGGCCGCCCGCTCGCGAATGTCCGCACGTACGTGCTCGATGCGGCGTTGCAGCCGGTGCCGGTGGGTGTGAAGGGGGAGCTGTTCCTCGGAGGCGTCGGAGTGGCCAGAGGCTATCTGGGACGCCCCGAGCTGACCGCGGATCGCCTCCTGCCGGACCCGTTCAATCCAGTGTCCGGAGCGCGCATGTATCGGACCGGAGACCTGGTCCGCTATCTACCGACCGGCGACTTGGACTTCATCGGACGCATCGACACACAGGTGAAGCTGCGTGGTTTCCGAATCGAACTGGGGGAGATCGAGTCCACACTGCTCCAACATCCCGCCGTGCGCGCCGCCGTGGTGCTCGCACGTGAGGACACGCTTGGAGACAAGCGCCTGGTCGCGTATTGCGTGCTCGCCCCCGGACAGGACCTGGAGGTGGATTCGCTCCGTGGGTTCCTCGGGGAGCGGCTCCCCGAGTACATGGTGCCGGCGGTCTTCATTCCGTTGGAGACGCTCCCGCTCACCGCGAATGGCAAGGTGGACAAGAAGGCCCTGCCCATTCCAGACGCCTCGCATCTGCACCATCGTGAATACGCTGCGCCTCGGGATGCACTGGAGCACGTGCTGGCGGACCTCTTCGAGGAGGTGCTCGATGTGAGACCTGTCGGGCTCCACGGCGACTTCTTCGAGCTCGGCGGACACTCGCTCCTGGCCGTGCGATTGGTGGCCCGGCTCCAACAGCGCATGAAGAGGACCCTCCCCCTCTCCGCGCTTTTCCAGGCCTCCACAGTCGAGCGACTCGCCACGAAGCTCCGAGGCGATGAAGCCCCCTGGTCGCCCCTCGTCCCCATCCAGCCCTACGGAACCCGTCCGCCCTTCTTCTGCGTCCACCCCGTCGGCGGCAATGTCCTCTGCTACGCGGAACTGGCTCGACACATGGGTTCGCAACAGCCCTTCTACGGACTCCAGGCGCAAGGGCTCGACGGCCACTTGCCGCCCCTGGAGTCCCTCCCGGAGATGGCGGCGCTCTACGTCCAACATGTCCGCACCGTGCAGCCACAGGGCCCTTATCGCCTCGGCGGCTGGTCTCTCGGGGCCGTCATCGCGTACGAGATGGCGCAGCAGTTGAAGCAACAGGGGGAAACGGTGGAGGTTCTCGTGCTCATCGAGCCCAGTCCCACGACCTATGCGCGCGAAGCGCCGATTGAAGGCGACGCTCCGTGGGCCGCGTTCACCACGGACCTGGCGCGAACGACGGGAGCTCCTGTTGAGAGTTCCGAGACGCAGCTTCGTCCCTTGATGAAGGTCTTCACGGCGAATGCGAAAGCGCTGCATCAGCATGCGCTGCGACCGTGGCCGGGGGCGCTCACGGTCGTGCTCGGCACGGACACCACCGAAGCCGAAGAAACGCCCCAACCCGCTCGAGGTTGGGCGGCACTGGCGACCCAGTCCACGGAGTGCATCGAGCTTCCGGGCGATCACTACTCACTGTTGCGTCCGCCCCATGTCGAGGCACTCGCACGCCTCCTCACCTCTCTCCTGGAGCAGCCCGCGCTGCGCTCGATGAATGGCTGAATGGGGAAGCACATGAACGTCCATCGCATCAGTCCCGGAGACGCCACGAAGCGAACGCCCCACATCGCCATCGTGGGAGGTGGACAGTCCGCGCGGTGGTTCCTCTTCGCGTTGACGGAGCGGCTCGCGCGAGGAGAACGTGCGCTGCAAGGCTGCCGTCTCACCATCATCGAGGCACAGACGGAGGTCGGGACGGGCCTCGCGTGGAGCCGACGCAACGCACTGGAGGAGCATCTCGCGAGCCTGCCGGCGAAGATGAGCCGGTGGAGCTTCGGCGAGCGGCAACAGGTGCAGTTCCAGCGCACGCTGGGTCTCCTTCGAGAGCTGGGACTCTCGGTCGAGTTGATCACGGGCCAGGAGGCCCTGACGCTCGAACAGCGAGCGGAGCACTTTGAGATAGGCCTCTCGTCCGCACCGTCGGTCACCGCCGACTACGTGATCCTCGCGACGGGCTATGGACAGCGGGCCTGGAGGAGCCGGGCCCTGCCGGAGTCCCTGCTGGATGGTCGGCCTGGAGTCCACGGTTCACCGTGGCCGGCCAAGGCGCTCCAGGATGCTGTGTTGGAGGGGGGCGGGAGCCGCCCCAAGCACGTCCTGATCCTCGGCTCGTACCTGAACGGAATCGACGCGGCGCTGTCGCTCGCGGTCAAGACAGGACGGTTCGTACCCGATACCGAGGGTCGTCTGCGATACGAGGCGCCTGAAGGCTTCAAGGTCACCCTGGGCTCCCGAACGGGTCAACTGCCGAAGGTCTGGGGGCGTGAGGCGACCTCGCCCTATCAGCCACGCTGGTTCACGGCGGAGCGGCTGCAGGAGACCTTCCAAACGAGCGGGAGCGGCCGGCTCCTCTCCATCGACACCACCCTGGAGATGTTGGGCGACGAACTGGCGGAGGCGGCTGGGCGTCAGCGCGTCCGTCGACGCGGAGCCCCCGTGCGTCGTCGCATCCGAGCCTGGCAGCGGCACCTGGCGCGCGCGGACAAGGCGGAGACGCTGCGTCGGGACATCGCCGCAGTGCTCACCACGGGGAAGCCGTACGGCGGCTACGAGCACATGCGAGTGGTGGAGTGGCAGACGTGCATCGACGCGGCCATCCAGTTGTGGAGTGAGAACTCCCCCTGGTTCTCCGCGGAGGACCACCTGTACTTCGACCGCGAACTGCGGACGACGTTCTTCAACACGATGTTGCCCATGACGCTGGGGAACGCGCTCCAGATTGAAGCCATGATGCGCTCGGGTCATCTGGAGGTCATCGCGCTGGGACGGGGTTATGAGCTCCATCCGGAGACAGACCCGGTCTGGCGAGTGAGCGTCACGTACGGAGATGCGCTGGGGCGCTCGCACACACGGCGGTTCACAGATGTGGTCGACGCCACGGGCCAGTACTCGAGCATCGAGGCGCATCCGTCGCCGCTGATTCAGTTCATGCTGGGCACTGGGCTCATCCAACCCGGCCTCCGCGCCTTCCGTTCGACGGAGGGGCTTTCGGTGCCCTCGGACAAGAAGAGGTCCGTCATCACCCGAGGGGAACAGGCCTACCTCGTCACCGGGGGCATCTACGTGAACCCGAAGACCGGAGAGGTCATCCCGCGAGGCACGTACGAGTTGGAGTCCAGTGGGTCGAGCCGGACGGCCATGTACGCCATGGGCCCGAACGTGTGCGGACAGTTCACCGACGCGCAGAGCCTGGGGCAGACGCAACGCGACTCACTCCGGATCGTCGCGGACCTGTGTCGGAAGCTGAGCCAGCAGCAACCGTGAGTTCGGGGAGCCCGGCCCGATGGCTTCTCGACAGGAACAACCGGAGGGACCTGCCCTGGCCGCTGGAACGCCAGTGGCAGGGGGCTTCGTGGTCCAGCCCGAGGAGCCCCCTGCCCCGGCCTTCGCCGTCTTCCTGCGCATCTGGGCAGGTCAGCTCGTCTCGATCCTGGGCTCCAGGCTGACGGCGTTCGCGTTGGGAGTCTGGGTCTACCAGCGCACGGGGTCGGTGACGCAGTTCGCGTTGATCTCGCTCTACACGGCGCTGCCCTCGCTTTTGCTCTCGCCGTTGGCGGGGGTGCTGGCGGACCGGATGGACCGTCGTCGGGTGATGATCCTGAGCGACACGCTGGCGGCGGCAGCCACGGCGAGTCTCGCGCTGCTGATGTTCGCGGGCAGGCTGGAGGTCTGGCACATCCACGTCTCCGTGATGGTGGGAGCCATCGCCAGCACCTTCCAGGTGCCCGCGTATACGGCGGCCACGACGCAGTTGGTGCCAAGGGAGCAGTTGGGTCGAGCCAGTGGCATGGTGCAGCTGTCCCAATCCCTAGGGAGGCTCGCGGCGCCACCCGTGGCGGGGCTGTTGCTCGTAGCTGTGGGCATCCAGGGTGTGATGCTGGTGGACTTCGCGACCTTCCTCATCGCGCTGGTCACGCTGCTGAGCGCGAAGATTCCTCCGCTGGGTCGCATGCCGAGCACCTCCACCGCGCGAGGCTCACTCTGGCGAGATGCTTTTGAGGGCTGGCACTACGTCGCCGCGCGCCCAGGGTTGATGGGAATGTTGGTGTACTTCGCGCTCATCAACCTGTGCGCTGCCTTCACGGAGGTGTTGGCACAGCCCATCGTGCTGAGCCTGGCTTCGCCCGCGGCCCTGGGAATCACGCTGACCATCGCCGGGTCCGGAATGCTGGGCGGAAGCCTCTTGATGAGCGTCTGGGGCGGCCCGCGAAGAGGCCGGATGTATGTGGTGCTGGGTTCCGGAGCGATGCTCGGTGTGAGCCTCGTATTCGCTGGAGCGCGGCCGTCGCTCGTCTTCATTCAGCTCGCCGCCTTCTCGTTCATGTTCTGGGCGGCGGTCGCGAACGCCTCGAGTCAGGCGCTCTGGCAGGCCAAGGTCGAGCCCGCCGTGCAGGGACGCATCTTCGCCATCCGACTCCTGCTCGCGACCAGCCCGACGCCGCTGGCCTACGCAGTAGCGGGGCCGCTGGTCGACCGTGTCTTCGAGCCACGCATGGCGCCAGGCGGAGGATGGAGCACGAGCCTGGGCGCTTGGATTGGCGTGGGCACCGGGAGAGGGAGCGCGGCGCTGCTCGTCATCGCGGGTGCGCTCGTCCTGGTGGCCACGCTCCTGGCGCTCCTCCACCCACGCATCCGCCGACTGGAAGAGGAACTCCCCGACGCAAGGCCGAGGCAGTGAATTCTGCCGGTTCGCTGCTGGAGTTCGGAAGGCCGAAAAGTCGGAGGCCCTGGAGCCCCCAGCTTTCGCCAAGGACTCCAGGGCCTTCTATTGGTCGGGGCGACAGGATTTGAACCTGCGACCACTTGCACCCCAAGGAACCCCGGGAGCCGTCCAGCGGTTACCAGCCCTTCACAACCTATCGTAAACACTCGGGTTTCTTCGACCGGGGTTGTCCAGCCGTCCCATCCAGTACCCCAGGACCCCAGGATTTTTGCTGCTAGTTTGCTGCTGGGCCCCGCCCCGGTGGCGCTGGAGGCCTCCGGTTCTGGCCGGCTGCTGACCGTCCGGGAGGTCGCGGAGCGGCTGGGGGTCTGCCGGGCCACCGTGTACCGGCTATGCGAGAGGGGCACGTTGCCCCACATCCGCATCTCCAATGCGGTTCGGGTCAATGCAGAAGCATTGGAGCAGTTCCTGCGGGAGTACACAGAATATGTGCCGTAGCTCGGCCCTCTGCGACACACCGGAGTTCAGACCGGCTCCGAGTGGTGCCCTCGAGGAGTTCAGGGGGCACGCACCATGCATGGCCCCCTCAGCGGTATTCGAAGCTCGGATTGAGGAGGGAACCAAGTGGACCTTCGGGAGCTGCGCAGGATGAGGCGGCGAGGCGCTCCGTGAAGACCCCCAAGCGCCGCAGCGCGCTGCCTTCTGAAGCTCCCTGGCACAGTTCGCAAGAGAGGCCGAACCACTCACGAGCCGCCGAGGGCCGATCGTGCCGAGCAAGAAGCTCCCCTGCATGCCGGGCGATCAGCTCGGTGGGATGCGAGCGGAGCGCTCCCGAGGCGAGCACACTGAAGAGCGACTTGGGCCCACGCTCCTCAAGCACGCCTAGCCAATCACCCCGCGGCACACAACCGGGAGCCCAGAGCAGGGCGCGGAGGACGAGGTCGAGCGTGAAGCGCATGCCCGGATCACGCTTGACGAGCCCTGCAGCCTCCGCTGGCTTCCGAATCTCCCCCACCCCTGCCAGCTCAAAGGCCTCAGAGATGCCTCGCATGTCCGCATCTGCTCCTGAGAGACGTACCCGCTCTAGGAGCATGCGCGCAAGAATAGTGGCGTTCATCCGCAGGTCCATCGGCGAGTCCAGGAAGTGGCGCCGAGCTCTCAATGCCAACCGGATCGCCTCCTCGACGCGCCCGCAGAAGGCGAGGGAACGCGCCGCCGTACCGAACATCCGCCCCCGCTCTCGATCAGGTACATCCCATCCAGGCTCCTGCCCAAGTGCCTCCGCCAGGGCTCGCTCCCTCGCGTCCACGAGGGTGGGTGGGACCTGCTGCCGGATCGCCAAGGTGATGATCTCCCCATCTTCCTCGGCATTTCGCATCAGGGCTTCGGCCGAAGACGCAAGCTCCCCCAGCCGTGACTCCAACTCAGACACGTCCGCGGGCAGACGGTTCTGCAGCATGACCTGCTCAAGGTTCAGCATCTGCTGCCGCTCGGAGAGCAGGCCGAAGGAGAGCCCCGCGACGAGCAGCTCCCGGAAGGCGCTCGCGGCCTGGGTTCCCGCGGAGATGTCTCCGCGGTGATTGGCGCATTCGAGCGTCTGGCGCCAGAGCCGGGCAGCACCCTCACGATCCCCGGCAAGAGCCCGTCGCACCGACTTCGCGAGCGCCCCCTCCCCCGACCAGCCTGCTTCGATGGCGCGCCAAGTCCCCTCATAGTCGCCAGTCTTGGCTGCCAGCGCCCCCTGCCCACGGCCACTCAGCACCAGCCCAACGCTCATCGCTTCACGGACCGTCAGGTCCGCCCCGAGCACCCGGCAGGCACGCTCCCAGAGTTGAGTCGCGGCCAGGAGCGCCCCCTCCCGGGCCGCCCTGTAGAGGGACAGGGACACCGCCTGGCCTCGGACATCTCCCGCCAGCGTCTCCAGCAGGGCCGAGGCCTGCCACAGGTCCGGCGTGTCATCCCGGAGAGCCCGGTCCACACCTCGCAGCGTCTTCAACGCGGCTCGCGCAACCACCAGGGGGGGATTCTTTCCATCGGGATCCAGCGGAGAGCCACCGGTTACGGCCTCCTTGCCGGACACACCACACAGCAAGCCATGGAGGAAGTTACAAGCAAAGTCCGAGAAGAACACTGCGGGATGGGCGCCCCCATAGCGGCCGGGATCCGCTTCGATGGATCTCAAGGAAGGCCAAGGGCCCAACTGTCCGCACGACTCGCGCGCAAGCCCATCTAGGGTCTGGCGCACCTCGGCCTCGGTGTAGGAGCGAACCCATCTGCGCGGGGGCTCTCCCTCTTTCTCGAGCGACTCTAGGAGCTGGGCAATCCCACGCCGAGCAGCCGCCTGGGCGGCCTCCTCCATTAAGGGGAGTGTGCGCGTGGCCGGCCGGACATCCAGCTCGCGTGCCCCTTGGAGCACCGCGAGCCGGGCGGAGATGTCCACCACATCCGCTAGCATTCTCACGTAGGTGGCGAGCCGGGCGTCCGCACGGCCGCTCGGGGGATCCACGAGGAAGAGCCAGCAGCCCCCCAGCCGGGCCAGCTCACGGGACAGCACCTCGAGAATCCGGCCACGAACCTCCCGTGGCAACTCGGAGGCGTGAGGGGGCCACTTGTCGATCCCCTCCGCCTTGCAGCTCTGTCGCAAGGCGCGCTCCAACGGTGCTGCGAGCCGGTCCACCTCGCCGGGGCAGAGAACACCGCCAATGACGAGGACTTCGTCCTTCGGAGGCTCCTGCTCGAAGCGGCCGGCCTCATCCAGCGCGAGTGTCCAGACGTGGTGAGACATGCACGTGCCCTCCCGATGCTCACTGCGTGGGGATCTTCATCGAGGCCCGGACGATGCCCAGGACGCGCTGCCGAAAGTCTTCCAGATCGACGGGTTCCGAAGCCTCGGTCTCATCGAGGCCGGGATGCACGACCTTTACCCGTATCTCATTCGCATCGGCAAGCTCGTCAAAGAAGGCCGGGCACTCCTCCAGCGCTGGATCGGCGAGCCGTCCGACGTCGGGCACGAAGACACGCGCGAACGCCAGCCCCAGGATCCGGGTTCCGATGGTGGCGTTGCGCGCCAGCACCCCGCGAAGCTGGTGCAGCGGATCATCCTTGGACACGGTCTTCAGAAGATGCTGAGCACTCCTGCCCAGGTTGGCGCTCCGAGCCAGGACGCGCTCCTTCCGGGTAGCGATGGGAAGCGCCAACACCTCCCGAAAGCGCTCCTTCGTGAAGGCGGCCTCGAATCGCTGGTGGAGCATCCCTGACAAGGCCTCCAGCACATCGGCCCAGCAGTGGAGCGCCTGACGCAGCGAGGTGTGCTTCACGGCATGCGCGATAGTGGCGAAGACCTCGGCGTCCACGACCATCCGTTGCAGCAACTCCCAGCTGGGATTGTCCCAGACGCTCACGAGCGCGTGCCGGGCCTTGCGGCCTGCTGCCTCGCGCAGATCGCTCATGCTCGCGTATCCCGCCTCTTGAAGGATGAAGGGGGTGAGCAACGCACTCACCTCCAGCTTCCGTGCCTCAAGCTCCCGGCGCCCCGCCTCATCCACCCGTGACAGCAGCCCCTGCCACCCGGCGGAGTCGAACTCGGAGGAAATCCGTGCGGAGGGAACGACACACGGACGCCAGACCACCGGGTCCGTCGTCGGCCGGAACTCGACGGGCACATAGACATTTCCGTGCTCCGGCCTCTCGCGAGGGTTTCGGCGGATCCGGCGGATCAGCCCGGAGTCGAAGTTCTGCACGCCGCCCCCCATCCGCTCGATCCCTCGCAGCTCGGGCACGTCCGGCAGGAAAGAGAGCGCCTTGTCCACGAACCCGTCGCTCGGGCGCTTCCCCAGCTCAGGCTCGGCATCGCAGGAGATGCCCTGCCATCCTTTGGGTAGCTCCGGCTTGTCCTTGGGGTGCAGGCCAAACACGACCTGCAGCAGTGGCCTGCGGGCAAGCGGGTCCCAGACGATCCACCCTTCACGCTCGTAAGGCTCCTCGGATGGTCTGGCAGCTGGCCGCGGCTCCCAGCGCTCCTGCCCCGGCTGCTGTTGGATCCGCCCTGCCCTGTCCAGGGCATCCAGCACGGAGTGGATGAGGCTTGCGTCCACTTGCAGGGTCAGGGCCAGGTCCCCAGGATGCCCATGCCCCAGCTCGATCAAACCGAGAACGGCCTCCTCCAGCGGATCCTGAGTATAGGCGTCTCCCTGCAACGAAACCCAGACAGGGAACCACCATGCCGGGACCTGACACCACAGGCGCTGCTCGGCCGTCATGCCAGCGCCTCCTTCCAGGGCTCGATGAGATTCTCCTCCTGGCAGTGACTCACGAGCTGAGCCAGGTGGGGCGCTCCCTTCCTGACGAGCCCAGAGGACATGGCGCCCGTGCTGCCGAGAATGATGAGCTGCCGCTGCGCCCGGCTCAGCGCGACGTTGATGCGCGAGGGCGCGGCCAGGAAGCCCGGCTTTCCGTCCATACGGGTCGTGCAGAAGAGGACCACGGGGTACTCACGTCCCTGCACCGAGTCGATGGTGCGCACGGTGGCAATGGCCCGCAGCTCTGGCCGCGTCTTCAAGGCGTGGTCCAGCGCTTCCTTCTGGGCGAGGTAGGCGCAGATGACGCCAACGAAGGGTGCGCTCTTGTCCGCCGCCTGGCTGTGGCTGTACTGCACGAGGAGATCGAGCACCGCCTGGAGCTCGGTGGGATTCGTGTACACAGCCTCCTTATTACGAGGCAGGTCGAGCCAGACCACGGGCCGATCCGCCAGCACGCCCCAGAACGGCGCGCGCTTCGCAGCCAACACAGGGCCGGAGTAGTAGCTGTCAATCGCCTCCTGATGAGGTGTGTAGAAGAGCCGGTCCACGAGCGCTCCGATGGCCCCGTGCATGCGGTACTGCGTCCGAAGACGAATTCGGCACCCCGCGGGGATCAACCCGTAGAGCAGCCCGAAGAGCGTCTCGCGCTGGATGTCCACGGAAGGCGGCCGATCGCTCTCCAGGGCGTCGATGATCTCGTCCTCCACCATGGGGGGGAGCTGCCGGTGATCTCCGATGAGGACGACGCGGCGTCCTTGCACCATGGGGACGAGCAGCTCGAAGGGAGAGGCCCTGCCGGCTTCGTCGATGATGACCCAGTCGTATTCAGGCTCATCGGGCACTCGCGCCTTGGCCGCCATAGAGCACGTCGCCGCAGTGGTGTTGCCATGCCGCTGCTTGATGGTTTCCCAGGCGGCGGGATCGTTGCTCAGCTGGGTCATGAATCGGAACGCAACGGCCGCGGGCGTGCGGACCAGCCCATCGGCGCAATGGCGTACGTCCTCCTCCGCGCGCTTCGCCCATGCCGCGAGGCGCTGGCGCAGAACATCGCCGTCGCTCGGCGCTGACAGGAGGGAAGGCTGGGCTGGACGGTGCCCTGCCTCTACCAACGTCCGCAGCTCCTTCCACCGCTCTTCCACCCGGCGGGACCAACGCAAAGGGCTGACCCGCATCCCTTCCGTGGCTTCGAGCACGGCTGCCACGGCCGCATCCACGTGCGCCCGAGAGGCGATGGGCCATGAGGTCCGAACGCGCTCCCACCAGGCCTGGACGTCTCCGGCATGCTCGGGGAGCTGCGGAGGAGCCTCAGGTTCCCCTTCCGGCCCGGCTGGTGGAGCCCACGCGCGCAGCGCCCTTGCCAGGCTCCGCGCCTCCTCGCGGGAGGAAGGCGTGAGCGGAGCCGCCTCGTTGCCAGCCAGATGCTCCAGCGCCTCCGCCACCTTCCCGAAAGCCACCTCCCCCGCCAGCATCAGGAGCCGGAACCGCGCCATCTCCGAGCGGACATCATCCAGGCTCTGCAGCTTGCGAACGATGGGATCTGACTTCAGCCGCGTCTGCAGCGCGTCGATAATGCGCTCCCGTCCCCAGGCACGCCGCTCGGCCTGGGCGAAGTCCTCGTCCTCGTTCTGCCCGCCCTTCCGAACGGTCCGGACGACGAGCCCCTGTACGGACTCGAGCTTCTCGACGACGTTGTCGATGGCCTCGTTCTGCACGGAGGAGATGAGCACCCGGATGGGGGGCTGTGACCGGCGCCGGGTCGCTGCGAGTTGCTGGAGTGCCTCGACAATGACGCGCGTCTTACCCGCGCCGGGAGGCCCCTGGATCGCCACCAGCTCCTGACAGCCCAGGATCTTCAGGAGAGCGGCCTGCTGGTGCTCGTCGAGCTGATCCTGCACAGGCTTGGGAAGCCGCACGGCCGCAGGCTCCCGAGTAAGGCTCGGTGCATTGAGGATGTCCAGCAAGCGAGAGCAGGCCGCGCGTCCGGCGCGAAGGACATCCAGGGCCTCCCGTTGCCGCTCCTCCTGCTTGCGGGCGCCGCGGTTCTCCACGGCCTGCAACACGCCCGAGGCAGGAATGTCCCGGACGCTCCGCCCTGGCTTCATGCGCAGTTCCACGAGCCCGGGGCCCTTGCGCCGCATCTTGTCGATCGTCAGCGTCCCCTCCTCCACCCCCTCCTGTTTCACCGTCTGGTCCAGCTTGACCCAGCGGCCCTCCTGCTGTGGAGGCCCGAGCCAGGCCCGCATGCCCTCGTCATTCAAACGGGCCCGTGCCACCCACGTGCTCCCGCGCTGGCTCGCCCCCTCATATTGCAAGGGCACGGCAGCCCGGGCCTGCTGCTTCTCCTGAGCCCGTTCGCGGGAGAGCTGGGCATAGCGCGCCCAGGTATCGAATAAGGGCGAGCGCTCCGACATGAAGGCGACAGCGTCGGCAACAGCCACGCCCGCTGCCTCCTCTCCAGAGACGGGCAAGCCTGCTCCCGGCTCGATCCGCACCAGCCCGTTGGGCCCGCAGCGAGCAGTCGCGGCATCCCGGGCCGCGATGCACTGGCGCAGCTCGAACCAAGCCTGTCCGTCCTGCGTCACCAGTTGCGTCTCGATGACTTCCCCCGTGGGCAGCCACCACGTGACAGCACGGGCATCGTCATCGGAGAGTGCGGCGATGCTGCGCTGCCCGATGACAGCAATGCGCCTCCCACCAACGTCCAGGGACAGGCGCTCCAGTGCGTCCTGCCCGGAACGGAGCCCCAGCTGTCCGGCCCGCTCCGCAAGCCACGCGGGGATGCGGAATGGAATTCGAGCCGACAGCGGGAGGGTCCTGGGCGGCGCGAAGGGGAGCAATGATCCGGACTGCTCCTTCACGCTGAATCCGCACACCCAGACGGCGTGAGGACAAGCATCCAGGATGCGCCGCAGGTCCAGTGCCGAGACTGGTTGAATCTCGCGTACGTCTCCGCCCGGTAGACAGAGCATCGTAGTGCGCTCCATCCGCACGGTCACAAGCGTATCCACCACCTCGTAGGGAATGGCCTCGGATCGGAAAGCATGGCCTTGCCGCCCCTCCAGCAGGGTCCGCGCCAGGTGAGGTGCGATGTTCATGTCTCCCTCCCTGCGAGTGGCAGCGTCACGATACGCCCCTCCAAGGCATCGATGGCCATCGACAGCGGCTCGTCCTGAGCCGTGGAGCGCACGGCTTGCCGCAGAACCTCCTCGGGGAGCTGCTGGCGCAGTTCTCGGAGGAAGGCAACTGTCTCACGGACTTGAGGATCCTCGGGGGGCAGCAGGCCGGCCACGCGGCAGCGGCACAGGTGCATCAGGGACTGCAGGAGGAAGGCGAAGTGATCCTTCCGGCGCTCGGACTTCTCGAGCCGCCCGAGTTCGCGCGTGAGGACAGTGAGCGTTGCACGGGCACGCGCTTCGCCGAGGTGAGGCGCAAGTTCCGGGTGAGCCTGCAGCGCCCAGAGAATGGCATTGCCCAGGCTCCGGCGCTCATCGTCAGAGCTTGGCTCAAACCCGACGATCACATCCCAGACCCCATCGGCTCGGCCATCGACGATGCGGCCAAGTCCTCGCCACCACTCGGTCCTGGTGCCCCCCTTGGCCTCCTTCATCCTCTCCATGAGGAAGCTCGCGAAGCGCCCATCTCCGCGAATGCCCGCCCGCGACCTGGCGCGGACGGCCCAGAGCTTCGCCTTGTCCGTTAGGGCGGGCGCCTCCCCATCCTTGTCCGGGCTTCTGCGCAGCCCCAGCAGCCAGTCCAGCCGCGGAGCCACCAAGTCCTCCAGCAGCTGGCGTCCCTCTTGGCTGAGGGACGCTGGCCCCGAACCCTGGACGGCACGAAGCGCCTGCTCAAGTTCCTCCACGAGCGGGAGCATGTCATCCTTGAGCAACCCCGCATTCGTCTTGGCCTGTTTGCGCTCCTTGATGGACAACTTGCGCCACCATTCAGCCAGGGCTTCGCTGGCCTCCTGAATGTGCTTTAGGGCCTGCTTCTCCAGCAAGGGTGGAGGGTTGTATTCGGGGGGCCCGCTGGGCTCTTCCCTGTCCCCTTCCTCAGGCTCGGCCCCTTGGAGCCGAAAGGGAATCCGCTCGAAGGGAGCCGCTTCGTATGGCTCCAGCCGTCCCTCCATATCCTCGAGGCCGTAACGGAAGCGGACGGAGATGCGTACCGTCACGGGCTGTGACAGCGGCAGCGGAGGCCCTTCCAGGCGCAGCTTGAAGGGAGCCACCTGCCTCTCGCGGAGCATCCTCAAGTCGAAAGCATCCTTGCCCGCCTCCAGGATCAGGGTCTGCGCCGAGACGAAGGACAACGGGCGCCCGGGTTCGGCATAGGAACCCTCCGGCACGACATCGACATGCTTGCGCCGGTTCTCTTCCCGGACCTCCACGGTCAGCGCGGGCAGCCTGTCCCTCCACGTGGGCCGCCCGGCCCGGTAGCGCTCCAGGAACACGCGAGCCCCTCGCACTGCCGCATCCGAGGAAAGGAAGACGAGCGGGAGCGGAGCCAGTCCCTGCCGCAAGCGCTCCTCCAGTTCCGGCCCCGCGCCTGCAATGGCCACCAGGTCGATGCCCTTACCCGAGAAAGTCCTCGCGGCCTCAAGAAGATGCCTGTCCAGCTGGTCGCCGGGCCGCGGCAGCGGAGACAGCACCCAATTCTCGCCCTGCTGTACCCAGGCCTGGGCATCCGAGGGTTGGCGCAGCCATGCCGCGCGTAAGGGCTCGCGCCGCTCGGCCTCCACGGGCTCGAACCGCAGCGCCTCGCCGGAGGGGAGCGCCTGGCCGGCCCGCTCACGCAGCCAGACGCGCTCGCCACCGGGCATTGCCTCGCACGACAGGAGTGCAACATCGTTGGCGGCATCGCTCAGGGCGATGACGAGCATCCGCAGGGCCTTTCCTGGCGGAGGCGTGACCCGTTGAGGTTCCTGCTCTCCTAACTGGAGCGCCACGGCCACGGGCTGCCAGACGGCCCAGCACGCCCCGGCATGCATCCGCAGCCGCTGAAGCGCTCCTTCATCAAAGCGATCCGGCACGACGACGGCGAGTTCCGTTACAGCACGCTGCTTCCAGCGGTGGAGCAGGCGGCTATAGCGCTCGACATGAGGGCCGTGCAGCGCCAGGGGACCGGCCACATCGCCGCCCCCCAGCGTGGCCGAGCGACCCACCACATCCAGTGACAATGAGCCCCCTGCGGGAATTGTGACCACCGCGCTCGGGCCCGCATCGAACGGTCCCGCGTCATCCATGATGCGCAGGGTGGCGTCCAGCGCTGAGACAGCCACCCGCCCTTGCAACTCGCGGCGGGCAAGAGGAGCTAGAGCGGATCGTGCCGGGTTCAGCTCACCGAATACTGCGTCCATGGCGGGGAGCAGGCTTCGATCGGCCGAGTACTCCTGGCAGTGTGTCTCTGAAGCTAGCATCACCTTCAGCCGCGTTCCCAATGGACCCACCGCCGCCTGTACGAAGGCGCCCTCAACGCGAAACGTGCGCTCCTGCCGCGAGGTCCCCTTCCAACGCCTGTGGCTGACGATCAACCCTCCTGGTTCTGACAGGACCGACCACTCCTCGACCTGCTCCTGGCCGAAGCGGACCCACCGCCGATGTCGATCGCTCTCAAGCCGTTTCGAGTTCACCTGGCGATGGAGCGGACGGACCCAGCCAGGAAAGGGATCCAACTTCCCCTGCGCATCGAAATGACACCAGGCCGCCACGAGGAGCACCTCGTCGAGGACACGCTCCAGACTCCGCCACTCCTCGATGAACCGCTCCTCCTCGCCACGCAGCAACTGCAGGGCCCGCCAGACCGCGCGGTAATCGGCATCCCCCAGCAAGGCGTTGGAAGGGCGCTCGTCGGGGCGCGGCAGGCCCACGGTTCGCAGTTCCTCGCATTCAATGAGGGCAGCCGCCTCGCGGCCCAGGGCACGAAGCTGTCGGACCTGCGGATCGGTACGCTCGTGCGAGCGAGGCACCCCCTGCAACGCACTCTGGGCTGTCCGCTGCAGGCGAACACAGGCGGCGCGCAGGATCCGGTTTTCACTGGTGTCGTAGCGCTCGACGCGGACGAGAGCGCGCAGCATCTGCCGGGGACCTGCCTTCTCCAACAGGGTTCGGCCCGGCTTGCGAGCGTTCACCCGAAGGCAGGCGGGATCCATCTCTCGCACCCTCCGAAGAGGGACCTCGTTGCGAGTCCGGGCAAGCCTGCGCCTCAGGTGTTGCCTGAGCCGGATCAGGCGGGGAGTCAACAGCGGCGCGAGCCCCGCCACCAACGGAGGAGGCAGCAGCTCGGGCCTGCGAAGAACCTCCTGCAGGCGGCGGCCCGTCTCGAGGAAGTCGATGGGGAGCGGCTGGAAATCAGCGGGGTTGCGCGACGTGAGCGCCTCCAGCAGCGCGCCATGGAGGGCGAGCAGCAAGAGGCCATCCTCCACCTCGTTGCGTGGCTCGCCCGAGGGGAGCTGCCGCTGGGAGGGCGGAGGTGGAGCGGGCAGCGTGCTCATTCGGCGATCCGGTAGAGTTCCGCTGCGCCCCTCCAAGCGAAGTAGTCCTCACGGCGAGCCTGCTCGAAGGACTCCGTGAGCTCTGCCGGAAGGTGGCGGGCGAGTGCGTCGAGCCCCTCACGGACGCGGCGGGCTTCGCACTCCAAGCCCTTGAGACGAGGCAGTATCTTCATGGCCCACTGATCCGACCAGGCGTGATCGCGGGCTTCCAGGGTGCTCCCCGGGTACTGTGCGATGTAGGTATGAATGGCGCGGAAGAGCCGGTGCCCGAAAGGCCGGCCCACGCGTTCCATGATGTCGTTGATCTCGTTGAGCGTGTCAGCTGCCTCTGAGGATCGCTTCTCCCCACACCACTGCTTCCAGGTCTCGAACGGCAGGCGCTCCTTCGAGCGTGAAATGTGGCCCTGCTTCTCGAGCCGCATGTTGCGGGGGCTGGGGAATGACAGCAGGCAGGAGCGATCCAGCACCTTGTCGCTCAGGGTATGGGTGGACTCGTCCTCGTTCATCGTGCCCACGAAGAGCACGCGCTCGTCGAGGTAGAGGAGTTCCTGCGTTTCACCCGCCCCCAGGTCGATGGACACGGAGGCCCGCTTGCGATCCGGAACCCCGCCCACACCGCGTCTGGCCTCAAGCTTCGAGAGGAGTTCGGAGAAGTAGTACTCCACCCGCGCGAGGTTCATCTCGTCGAGCAGGACGATGCTGAGCCCCTCGCGCAGGCGCGAACCTTCCGCATTCACCTGGTAGAGCAGGCGCGCCAGGGGGTCGGCCTTCAACCGCCCATCCGTGTAGTTGAAGAAGCCCAACAGATCGCTGGGGCTATCCCAGCCGGGCTGCACCGCCACGGGCAGGAAGCTGAGCCCGCCCAGATCAGCATAGAGGCGCGGCAGCTCGCTCTTTCCCGTGCCGGAGATGCCCGCGAGGATGGTCAGAGGCGAGCTCTGGGCCACCTTCAAGGACGTGTGGAAGGCGTGCACTAGGCGCGAGTGGAAGCGGAACCCCGCATCCTTGAGGCCCTGCTCCACACGAGCCAGCCAGTCCGTCTCCGCGGGCACCTCTGTAAAGAGGGGGGGAAGCTCCGCCTGGGAGAAGAGGGGCTCAACGAGCTGCTTCAGGCGATCATCCCTCGAGCGGACCTTCTCCGTGAGTTCATCGATGCGCTTGAGGAGACTGTCACGCTCCGCCTGCCTTGCCGCGATCTCTCCCGTGAGCGCAGCCAGATCGCGCGCGAACTTCTGGGACTCATCGCGGAGGCTTTGCACCCGAGAGCTCTCCTCCTGGGCCTGTTGCTGCACACTGGCCTTCCGCTCCTCCGCCACCTTGAGAAGTTCCGCGCCCTTGGCGCGCGCGCGGTTCAGCTCGTCTGAGGCACTCTCTTGGATGCGCTGACGTTGTACCTCGAGAGAGGCCTGATCCATCGCACTTTGGGTCTCCAATTGCTTGTTGTGTGCCTTGGCGTCCCGCAGCTCCTGCTCCAACTTGGAGAGCCGGTCCTGGAGGCGCTTGCACTCCTGCAATGCCGCATCCCGCTCCGTGATGGCCCGCGCGGCACGGCTCTGCGCTTGGTCCTCCGCCCAATCCCCGAACTCCTTGCGGAGGTTCTCCCGAACGGCCTTGCTGACCTGGGTCTCCCGCTGGCGCAGCGCCTCTTCCCTCTCCACCTCTAGCCTAGCCGCGCGGCTCTGCTCCTCGCTGAGTTTGCGCAGAAGCTCGTTCACCTTGCGGTCCAGCTCGGCCGTCTTGTGGCGCTGTTCATCTCTTTCGACCCGAGCGTCATCACGGGTCTGCAGGAGGATCTCCCGCTCTTGCTCAAGCCGCTCTAGGCGCGCCTCACGCTTCTGGGCCACCTCCTGGAGCTGCTTTCCCTCGGCCAGCTGAGCCTCAAGCGCATCGACCCGGCGCTTCAGCTCATTCCGCTCCCGCTCCGTCTTAGCGCGCGTCCTTTCGAGCCGCTCCTTGTCCGAGGCGGCCTCGGTCCTTGCCTCCCGAAGCTCCTCCAGCTCCTTCTTATCGATCTCGTACCGCTGTTCGGCACGGTCCTGCTTGCGCCACTGCTCAAGCTCCTCATTCAGCTCTTCCCGCTGCTTCACCAGCCGCTGGTTCTCTGCCTCCAGGATCTCCCGGCCGCGCAGCTCGGACTCCTGCTCGGAGAGCTCCTTGCGGCGCTTCTCCAACTCCTCAAGCGTGGACGCGCCTTGAGTGAGCCTGAGCCGGAGGAGCTCGCGTTCGAGCTGGGCGACCTTTTCCTCCAACTCCTGGACGCTGCTCCGAGCCTTGCCGAGATCCTGCTCGCGCCGTGAGAGCGTCTCCCGGAGCGCTGTGTTCTCCTGGTGAAGGACGGCGAGCCCACCGGGGTTGAAGCTATCGATGAGCTTCTTGATCTTCCCGTACCGATCGTCGGCGTCCTCGAAAGCCTCCTGAAGCTCCAGGAGCCGAACCTGCAGGTCCTCCTGGATGCGTCCGGCCACCTGGCGAGTCTCGACCTGGACGAGTTCGCTGGCGCGCTCCTCGGTCAGGAATCCATCCAGCGCCGCAATCCTCTGCCGGACCTCCGCCAGCCGCTGATCGAATCCCCCCAGGGCCTCCTCCACTCGGGCCCGCATGGGAGCGAGCGCTGCCTGAGTGATGCTCTCGATCTGGCCCGGTACCGCGGTCCTGGCCAGCTCCTGCATGGTGCTCCGCAGCTCATCGAGCGGAGCTTTCAAGGAGGACAGCACAGTCCCAATGTCCATCGCACTGGCCCGGATCAGCTCTGCCACGGCAAGGCCATTCGCAACGGGAGCGCCTAGCATAGAGGATGGCTCAGCAGGCCGCTCACCCGGGCTCGAACTCTCTGCCGGGCTTCCACTCACGGCATCCGGCGTTTTCGCAGGCGCTTCCATCGATGTAGGTGCTGCAGATGCCTGCTGAAACCAGCGCTTCTTGTTCTTCGCCAAGCAGCCCCCCGCAGACTTCGAACTCTACCATGATGGAGGAGCGCAACCTGCTCCCGATGGAGGTTAGTGCCCAAGCGGCTCACAACTCTTTGCAATCACTCGGGTTTCCTCTCCGGAGTTTGCCAGCCGCCCCTCCGGTACGGCAAGACACCAAGGATCTTGCTTCTCCCTTGCTGCTGCACCCTGCCCTGCAGCGAGCTGGTCGAGATGCGCCACGCCACAGAATCCACCGCTCCATGCTTGCTGCAAGCTGGCGGAACTCCTGCGAAGCTCTCGGAGAGCGCCAGCGCAGTCCGCCAGACCTCTTGAGTCCGGGAAGGAACCGGCCGTGAATCCTTTTGTCGACTACCTCAACTCCCTGCGTACACAGGACGCGGAGTCCAGTCCCAACTACGTCGAGGAGAACCGGGCTGAGAGTCTGCAGCGCATCCGGCAAATTCATCCCTGGTTCCCCACCGAGCAGACGCTGCGGGTCCAGACCCAGATGTCCGTCCTCGTGGAGGCGATGAGGCGGGACGACTTCCCTGTCGATCTGGTGTTCCTCACAGGAGACGCCGGTGATGGGAAGACTGCGGCGTGCATGGACCTTGCCCGCGCTGAGGGGATCGAGCGCCCGCTGGAACCCATCGACACCATCAATGCCTGGACCGTCATCAAAGACGCTAGCGAGGTTCCCGAGGAACAGCTGCTCGAGTCAATCTCCCGGTGCCGTAAAGAGCGTCGGCGCCTCCTTATCGCCATCAACGAGGGGCGCCTCCGCCAGTTGCAGCGCTCCGCGGACCTAGCCACCCTGTGGGACAAGCTCATCGAACCCTCGCTCCGCTCGTGGATCGACCGCAGCACGGCCGACCAGCTCGACAGCGCGATGCGTGAAGAGCGCGTCGCGGTGGTCAACTTCCGGCACCGGATGCATGTGAGGACTGTAACGCCAGGCCTCCTCCAGATCTGGTCCCGGAGCGCATTCTGGGAAGACAGCCCAGCATGCAGCGGCTGCAAGGTGCGCGCGAGCTGCCCCATCCTCGCCAACATCCAGTCGGTAAGGGAACAGTCGGTTGCCCAGGCCATGACGGATGTCCTCACTTTCGCGCACTACGCCGGGCAGCGCCTCCCGTTCCGGAGGCTGCAGGCGGTCCTGGCGTTCACGCTCACCGGCGGGCTGCGTTGTAGGGACATTGAGGGACGGTCCCCCCAGCTCACGGACCGCTTCTTCTGGCTGTTCTTCCAGCGAGAGCCCCGAGGCGGCCTCCGCCCAGAGCCCATCGCCCGCTCACTAGCCCCCGCTGACTCCGCATTTGAGGCAGAGCCGTCGCGGGACAGGGACATCGAGACGCTGCTCCGCGACAACTCCAGCCTCTCCGATTTTGACAGGAGAGCACTTCAGGTGCCCGGCGTCCGAGAATCCATTGAGACCTTCCGCGCTCTGCGACGGCGGGCAATCTTCTCTCGCTCTACGGCACCGGCGGGCACCGTGTCGGGACAGACTGCCCCCACCTGGGCCAGAGCGCTCCAGTACCTGGAGGAAGCAGCTCTCAAGAACAGCGACGAGGAACTGCTGAGAACCGTGATGCGGGGGGTGAACCGTCTCCACCGGCACACCACGGATATGTCGGAGGCCATTTCCGGACACCAATTGGAGCCGGCGGCGTTCCGGGACCCCCAGCGGGCATCGCTTGAGCTCGCGCTTGGCACCCCATTTAAGGTGGAACTGGCCAAGGGCCCTGTGCTCCCAGCCCTCGTCAGCGCCTGGCTGGAGTCTTGCCCATCCGACCTTGAGTGCAGAGCCTGGCCGGAGCACCAGCCGCGGTCGGATCGCCTAGCGCGGCTCCGCTTGGACGCACGGTTGGTGATGATGCTCTTGGAGGTCAACGCTGGCTTCTCCTTCATCCCCGCGCTTGGGACCCACCGCCGACAGCTCGCACGATTCCACGCACAGATGACATCTATGATCTCCGCCGATAAGACCCGCATCGTGCTCCGCAGCGGAGACCGTGCGTGGCGGCTGTCCAGCGCGGGCAACAAGCTACGGTTCGAAGGCCACGAGTGACCTGATGCCCCCTCCTCAAATCGAGAACCTCACCGAGACCCTCCAACGCAGGCTCGGGCTACAGCAGGCACAGACCTTTGCGCCCGAGGACATCCTGGCGGATGCGATTGCACGGTTGGTGCGAGTGCGCGGCGACGTGAACCGCGTCCGCTCGCTTTGGAAGAAGGAGAGCGCGCCGACGCTCATTCAGGACTATAGCGCTGAGGAGCATGGCGAGGCGCTCGAACGGCTGCGCGCGGTGCTCGACGCAAACCTCGTGGTGCAGCGCGGACGAGACGGGTTGCCCAAGACGTTCCGGCCACTGATGCCCGAGCTCATTACGCATGAGCGCGTCGGCAACGTCTTCCGAGAGCTAGGCAGGACAGTGATGGACGTCCTGTGGTCCGACACCGAAGTACGCAGGCATCTCACGGAGCGAGTGGGCACATGGCGCACGCGCCACCCACTCGCGCTCGCGCTCGCTCCTCTGTGCACCTCCGTACCACACGACGAGGCCGTGGAGTCCCGGTTGGGGGAACTCCTCAAGCACGGCGAAGATCCGGGGTTGGAGCGCTGGGTCAAGACCACGGTTACGCAGGACTGGAAGGCATGGCTCAAGGCATCGGCTCACCTGGGCGTGGACGAGCAGCTCGACACCATGACCGCGCTCACTTGCCTGCACCTGCACGTTGCGCTGCTCTGGCGGCTGTGGCACCACGGGCAGCCAGCGGTGGTGTTCGTGGCGGTGTCCGGCCAGGAAATGGACCGGGCCTGCGCGCGCGCCGCCTACAACATGTACGGCTTTTGGGGCGACCGGGCGCACTTCGCGCTGCGAGAGGTCGCGAAGCAGGCCCTGACACGAGCCCGTAGCGAGAACAGCGAGTACGCCAGCCTCGACCGGCCCTCAGACTTCGCCCGCTGGGCCGTGGCAAGCATCAGGGGTGGGCGCTCCGCGAACGATCGCTTCCAGAAGGCTGTTCGCGATAAGGCGCAAGGCGCAGTAGATCACCCGGAGCAGGAGCTGGTGGACGCGCTCGTGGAGGCTTTCGAGACGCAGTCCGGAGTGGCGACAAAGGTGAAGGACTTCCTGCGCGGGACCGGACGCGCAGCGGGCCTCGTGGGGCCCGACGTATACCGCGCCCGCAAGCGCTACCAGCTCGACGACCGGCTCCTTGAGCTGCTCGTGCGGCTCCACGTGCATCGCCCTTCCGACACGGTGCAGTCCCAAGAGGAGGAAGCGCGCGGCGTGGACGCACTCCTCGACGACGTCTTCAGCCGGTACGGTCTGATCCTCACCACCGAGCGACAATCGGTCCGGACGGCACTCAAGGCCGAGTCGCTCCGCCCAGTGTTGCGGCTGTTGCCCGGGGATGAGGCGGCACGGCGCAACCGGGCCCTCCTCGAGCGCAGGCTGGACGAGCTACGGTTGGTGCGGCGCTACTCCGATGCTTCGGCGGTGCTCAATGTGGACTGACGCGGAACGTGCAGACTGGATGGCAGACACCCTCGCGCGCTGGCTGCGCCTGCGGGTGGGAGCCGGCAGCGAGGGACGGCGTAACTTCCGGCTGGTGTGCGCGCCAGCCTCGCTCAGGCCGCAGCTTCAACAGCACCTCGATGCGGAACCCGGGGGTAAGATACGATGGTACGTGCGCGAGTCCTCGGCGCCGGACGCGGTGAAACTGCGCCATGGCCGCCCCGCGGACGTGCCCTCGGATGCCTGTATCGGCTACGTGCTCCTGTGGGAGGAGGGATCGGCAGCGGCGGACCGCAACGCGCAGTCCTTGCGCGACATTGCCCAGTACGACGTTGCAGATCTTCTCGTGGACCCCCAATTCGAGCTGCCACTAGAGGCGGCGATCCGGACACGCTGCATGCAGGCCGCCGATGCATGGGACCTGCAGACACGGACCCGCCTGAAGGAGCACCTCGGCGCGGCCTGGGATGGCCTCCGTACGGCTCTCCGGCTCGGCCCACGGCGCCGCGACCGCGCGCTCAGACTCGTGGACAACCTTGAGCGCTGGGGCAACTTCCTCCATCGTTGCCAGGTGCCCGATGCAGAGTGGGCGGGATGTCCGCCGGAACAGCGTGCCGGGCTGCTGCTCAGCCGGCTCGGCAACTCCCTTCCCGAGCTAGGCCTGTTCACCCTCCCCGCCCTGGCTTCGGTGCTCGGGGTGACCACCGATCCGAAGGAGAGGCCCCTTTCGCCCGCACGCACGGGGGAACGACGCTGGGGCGAGCACCTGGAGGAGATGCTGCTCGAGAACTTCCAGTGGGCAGCAGACGCCGGTGCCCTCAGCGATACCCTTGCAGGCAAGCGCACACTCCGGGAACAACTGGAGGCGCTGGTTCTCAAAGGGGGGGTCCGGTTGTCGAGCACGGGGGGACAAGAGGCCGCTGCAGAGGCCCTGGAGAGTTTCTGCCGTGAACACACCCCTGGGGCGCTTGAGCAGGTCGAGTGGATGTTCTACGAGGACCCTCGTAATCGTCGCAGCCGCTCAATGGGCTTGGCCGGTCTGCTCATCGCGAGAGGCCGCCGCGAGGCGCGGGACAACCCGGTCGAAAAGCTGGCGATGGACACGGTGCGCGAGCTAGGGGCGGTCGTCGCGGGCGGTGACGCCGCGTGCGAGCCCCTCGTGCGGGATGCCCAGGCGTCAGCGGCGGGTCGGCAGATCCTCGTGTCAGCGCTGAACGAGCTCGGCAGTAGCACGGGGCAAGCCCTACCTGAGAACTGGAAGCGCTTGCTGGAGGGCGTCCAACTGCCAGACGTGGTGCCCGAACGCTTGCGCACGCTGTCCGAGCGGTGGATGGCCATCGATCGTAAGGAGTCGCCGGACGAGACCATTGCTCCTACGCTGCTGCTCGGGCTGGCGAGGCTACTGGCGGAACACACCTCCGAGGAGACCGCCGCCGACGAGGCGGCTTCGGCTACTCGCCTCGGGCTGGCGCTGAGGGAGGACCCCGCGATCCAGGCCCAGTTCACGGTCGACTCATCACTCCCCCAGGCCTTGCGCGCGTGGCTACGCGACAAGGTCCGCGAGGCCTGCGAGGACCCTGACGTCACAGAGGACGAGCTTGCGCTGCGCGAGCAGGACTCACTCTCCTTCGAGGTCTCCCGGCTCGTGGGCAACAAGATGCAGCGACTGGGAACAGTGCTCGTGCAGTGGACCGCTGCCGACCGCGAGGTGCGGCGGGGCACTGTGGAGACGGTCCTCCGATCGAGAGAACTGCAGTTGGACGACGGATTTCGGGCACCTTCAGGTATGGCCCTCCTGCGGCTGAGTTCCCGGCTGACGTCGAAGGCCGGGCCCAGTTCCGACGCGCTGAACACGGCCTGGGGCGAGTACGTCCGGGATCTCGGCGTCAACCCGGCTGAGCCCTCCAGATTCCCCGAAGTCCTTGACCTGATCGCTCCGACCGGGGACGCCGCCAAGCGCCTCGTCGAGGCGTGGCAAGGCCAGGTGGAACAGGCCGCCAGCAGAAGTGCTGAGCAACTGCTGGAAGAGAAGGCTCGACTCCAAGAGGCCATGATGGCGGCCGTGGTCGCCGGCGATTTGGTACTGGCCCAGTCGCTCGGGCAGCAGCTGAAGGTTCTCCCTCCCCCTACCGCCTCCACCCCCAACATGGGCATCGATGAGGCACGGCGCCTGCTCGAGACCGAAACTTGGCGACTGGTGCGCGGGGCGATCATGGAGCGGCTTGTGCTCAGTCCGCATCACCCCTTGGTACTCCGCCTCCGGGTGCTGTCAGACGTCCTGCTCACACAGGTCATTGAGGCCCTATGGCGCCGGACCTGGCCATCATCCGCTCACGAGGACCTCAAAGATGCACTCGCGGGGTGGGAGCTGCCCGAACCCCAGCATGCTTACGGCTACCGGCCGGAGGAGCCGCTCGTATTCGACGGCTGGGTTTCCGGTCACGCGGTCTATGCGCCCCTGCGTGAAGAGCGAGGCACAGATGCCAGGGCGTTGGGTCTGCGCGCTACACGGGAAGTGGTGAACCGCTTCGCGCGGCTCTTCCCCGCGGCGGCTGACCGCATTCAGGTCCGAGTGCATGGCGATACGGACGGTCGCTGGGCATGGGGCCTCTTCGGCACGAGCGCCGAGACAGCGAGCCTCCGGGCAAACCTCGACCTGGTAACCCCCCTCCCCAGCCGAACGCTGACTGCGTTCGAGACGGGGGCGCTGAGCAGTGGTGATGGCCTGCTCGCTTATGAACCCGGTCCCGAGGGGGCAAGCCCACAGCGCCGGTTCAGGCGCGTGAGGACAGACGCCCCTAGTGCAGAGATGCATCTCTCGCTACTGCTGGCAGACCGCGTGGCAGCGTTCTCGGCCCGCTTGGGTGAAGCCAGCCCTTCCGAGGCCACAACGAACGCCTGGGACACCCGCCTCTTCTTCCACGAGCCTCGGCCTGAGACCGTGGACTACCAGGTGATTCTTTCGGAGCGACCGGATCAGCTCTCTCTGGCTGTGAGTCAAGCGGTAGCCCGCACATGCGGCCATAAGGCCCCGCGGCTCGAGATGTTCAGCTTCGATCCGGAAGCCGTGGGACCGATCCTGCGCGATGAGCAGCGCCGCGGACGTTGGCTGGTGCTGGTATCCCGCTACCCAGCATACCGTGCGGTACAGGCATGCGAGAACGTCACCACCCTGCTCGACTTCGCGTCGCGCCTGGAAGGCGGGCGGCCGGTGCACGTCGCGGTGAGCCTTGGCCAGGAGCGGCAGGAAGAGTGCGCAGCCTCCCTTGAACGAGCAGTTCGGACCTTGCTCGGGAACCTGCCTTGTTCGGGAAGGTCGCTCCTGGCCCGAGCTCGGAGCATCGCTCCGGGGCTCGCACTGCAGGCCCTATGCTCCTCTCAGGTGGCTCTCGAGGGACTCCTCGGGCTCCTCCTCACCCAATCCCAGGTGAACGTGCCAGGAACCCTCGTGCTCTCACTCGACCAGCACCAACATCTACTCGGTGGGACCGGCATCCTTGCCGACCTCCTGGTGCTCGCCGAGCGCGACGGGGGCTTTCAGCTCGCCGTCTCAGAGGCGAAGTTCACGACACTGCAGGTCACGACCAGTTCCGAGCCCGTGTCCAAGGCGCAGCGGCAAGTGCGCGTGACGCGGGACCGACTCGACCGCTTTGTCGCGCGCCACCCGCTCGCAGCCATGCCACGTGCCGCGCTGGTACGAGCCGCAGTCCAGCAAGTCCACCTGCTCGACCGCACGCTCGACGTGGAGAGGCGCCGCACGCTGGCGAAGATGCTCGCCCGGCTCGCAGACCCCGAGGTACCTGTGACCATCTCGCCGGAGGACCAGACGGCCATCCATGTCTGGAGCTGGCACGAGGGGACCCTCGCAGGCATCCACTCGCTGAACGGAATTCCGACGCACATCCACAGCCGCACGGAGACGACCCAGGCCCTCCAGAGCCTCGCAACCTAACCCCCACAGGAGAAGACGAGCCGGGGGCAGATGGGCAAAGCCATGGAGGAGACTGATCGCAGCGCCATCCTGACTGCCGAGTTGGGCGACTCGGTCTGGGTCATGTCAGGAGGCAGCTCGGTTGGCAGCGCCGAGGGATCGTAGCCGCTCGATGACTACATCGATTTCTTTGAGGTCTGCAGCCCGCAGTGGGACAACGTGCCACGCGTTTGAGCCCTTCGCCAGCCGTGAGCGAATGAAGTGGTCGCGTCGCAGTCGATCCCCGACATGAAATGATGCGGAATCCACATAGATCGCCACCCTGGTGCCGGTGAGTACGAAATCCGCAGTGGAGATTGGAGGCTCCCCCGGACTCGCAGCTACCGGGACTTGCTTCTCGACGTCCAGCCCGGCCTTCTCGAACGCTCGGAGGAACTCCAACTCCAGCGGCGAGCCCACTCCTGCCGCATACGCTGCGAGCCATGGCGTAGGATCAAATTGTTGAACTGCTGCAGCCTCGGGGGGAGTCGCTGCCAAAGCTTCCAGGTCGGGAACAATCGATGGCCAATTGAGATCTGCATGGTACCGCTGGTTCTGGTAGCTCTTGAGGCACCGGTAGCACGCGGTCTCGCATCCCTCGTGCTTTAAGTGCTCGAGCGCCATGGCTGCCACCAAGTGGAACTCGCTCCCCGCGCGCTCGAGAAACCCACTGCCGCCCACGGCCGGGTCGATGAACGTCAACGCGGCGTGCTGCCAGGCAGACGCCTCGTCCTCCTCGCCCCATGGCTCTTCGAGTTCGATTTCAATCTCCGGGCCGTCCAGCAGGTAGAGTTGCCGCATGCCAGTGCGCAGCGCGTACCCCAGCGACCGTCCCCACCGGGAGAACTCGCGCGGAGACATCTCTTCCGGCAACGCCACGTGAATCCGAAGTGTGGTGCAGTCGGTAGCGGCGGTGATTGCCACGGGCCTGGGCGACTGTCCCAGCCGATCGCAGGCCTTCGCGTGCCCGTACTTGTCCTCCTCCCCCTCCTTCTTTGGCTTCTTCGTTCCCTTCTTCTTTTTCTCCGGCGGCTCGGGCTTGAGCATGCGCCCGCAGGTAGGGCAAAGCGGGAAGCCCCGCGCCGAGTCATGGAGCAGCATCCCGCTCCGTCGCTCTTCCTCCGAAGGGGGCCTGGACTCGTTGAGCCATCGCACCGACTCGCCCTGGCGCAGCTCGGCACGGAACCCGGTCGGCAGGCTCCACGCGGACACCATCGTCCCGTTCCACTGTGGGAAGCACTTCACCAGGCTTCCCATCGCGAAGCGCTCCTCCTCCTCCAGCACCGGCGCATCGTGGCGCACCGCGAGGAACCCGCCGAATTCCCATGACGGCAGCGCCTGGGTCTTAGGTAGCTCACCACACCGGACGCACCGCACCTCATCCTGCCCAAAGCGATGATGGCATCGCCCGCACAGCCGGTACTCCCAGCTCGGGTACTCGGACTTAGGGTTCCACGGCGAGGACGTGTCGAGCCCCACCACCCTCCACCGGTGCCCGCGCGCATGGGCGATGGCTTCCGGCTGGTACTGCGCCAGCCCGAAACGCCGCACGACGCTGATCGTCTCCTCCGAGTCCTGGTCCTGAAGCAAGCGCAGTGTGGCCGGCTCGCTTGGAAACTCGTATCCAGGCAGGATGCCGAACTCCGCGAAGCGCCGCATCGGGTGACCGGCGCTGCGGTCGTCCGCGTCCTTGTCCTTCCCCTTCTGCCGTTCGTTGGGAATGCCGAGGATCTTCCGCTTCAGGTCGCTGGCGTTGAAGGCTGCCCGGTCCCCCTGCCCCGTCTGGCGCCACTGCTCCATCACCTTGTCCAGCGTGGCGATCTGCAGCCGGACGCGCTCGAACAACTCCCGGATACGAGCGCTCTGCCTGTCGAGTTCCTCACGCAGCTTCGCCTCGGAGAACAGCCCCGCTGGCCCGAGGATCTCCTCCCCCCACGCGTCCATCGCCATCTTCACCGCATGCGGTTTCTGCGCCTCGAACGCAGCAAGCAACTCCTCGATGTTCTCCTTCACGAGTTCCGCGTTGAAGGTGACGTACTCCGCCATTCGTCCCTGGAGCCCCGGCGCCGCCGATCCGAGCGCGATGGCGTTCAGATGTCGCACGAGCACGTTACGGTTCCCCAATGACAGTGGAGGCGCGGGCACTTCGCCCGAGATCATCTCCGCCGGGCGGTCGTAGAAGTACAGGTCGTGCGGCGTGTTGCGTGCGTAGGAGACGACCACGCCTACCCGGCTTCGTCTTCCCGCGCGCCCGCCCCGCTGCGCGTAGTTGTCCGGCCGCGGCGGCACATTCCGCATGAGCACGCCGTCCAGCGCACCGACGTCAATACCCATCTCCAGCGTCGGCGAGCAGGCCAACACGTTGAGCTTGGAATCGCTCGGCGGCCCCTTGAAGTCCTCCTCCAGCTTCGCGCGGGCGGTTCCCGTGATCTGCGCGGTGTGCTCCGCAGCGCGCAGGGGCATCAGGTGCTCCTTAAGGAGCCGCTTCGCGTAGCGGCTCTGCCCAATGGCCTCCTCGTCCAGCCACCGCTCGGCGCTCCCCTCGCAGTTCGGGCAGGGAGCGCCCTCCCAGGCGTAGTACATCCGGTGCAAGCAGCGCTCACACCGGTACCGGTCCTGCATCTTGACCCTGTCGAGCACCACGGCATCGGCATTGAGCTGAAGCAGGCGCATCTGGGCCTTGAAGCCGTGCAGCGCCACCGGCTGGATGAACTGCGGCATGAGCATCGCCACCGCCGCCAGCAGATCGGCTGGCTCGGCTTCACGAATGCCACCTTGCGCGCGGACGAGCCGCTGGAACTGCCGCCAGATCCGAGGGGAGCCTCCCCCCACGCCTTCGCGGCGCGCGAAGTTCAGCCTGCGTACGCCGCGCTCGGTCTCCGCTTCGTCGAGCCACGCCACCGGCCTTCCCGCTTCGTCGCACGCATAGCCGTGAGGCAGCTTTATGCGGCGCTCCCAATCCGCCGCGTCTCGGAAGTCGGGCGGGCAGCTCGGCGACTCCGGGTGGAACTGGAGCATGGGCCGCGACAGCGCGCGCTGGAGGCGGAATTCGTCCAGGATGCACCGGCTCAAGTGCGTCAACGCCTGGGTGGAGAGCCTCAGCCCGCTCAACAGGGGCTCCCCGCGCTTCTTCACCCACTCGGCCAGCTTCTCGTAGCGCACGCCCACCAGGCCCAGGTTGAAGACCGTCGCCCGGTAGCTCGCGCTAACGGCGAGATCGTCGAGCAGCGGTGCCTCTTCCCACGGCCGTGCGCGCTCGCGAGCGGCGGTGGGCAGGAACTCCGCATCGTCGTACTGAAGGGTGTGAGGATTGTCCCGCTCCTCCACTCCCTGCACGAGCAGCCGGTGGATCGCCTCGGAGAGCGGTACCTGCCCCTTCTCTACGATCCGCACCAGCCGGCGGCGCATCCGGTCGTAGCGGGCGGAGTAGGTGATGTAGCGGGCTTGGTGGGCGGCGTCCTGGCGACTGTCGGCGAAGATGAGCAACCGCTCCTTCCCATCGTGCCCTGGCCGCCCCTTGTTCTGATCGCCGAGCGCCTCCACAAGCCCTTCGCACACCACTCGAACCGCGGCGGACGTCCCAAGGGAGACCGCGGAGAGGATACGGCCCGCGCCACCCGCACGGGCACCACAGACCAAGCAGCTCGCCGCCGAGGGCGCCAGCACCACTCGAACGCGCAGCGTGTCATCGCGCTTGAAGGCCAGGCTCGTGGGATCGAAGGAGCCAACCAGGACCTGACGGTCCTTCATCTCCTTCTCGATGAAGTTCAGCGACCCGTCATCTCCGGCGACATCCAGCCGGTCACGGTCGTACAGGTACCACTCGATCCGCTCTTCATCGGGACCGATGGAAACCTTCAGCGGGCCATGCTCGGGATTCTCGGGCCCGGCGAAGGCAAGCACGTGCGCGCCACAGCTCCGGCACAGGTGGAGCGGCGCGGTGGGCTTGCCGCAGGCGCATACTCCTTCGCCCAGCGCCACCAGCTTGCCGCAGACAGGATCGATGCACCGGTGGAACCGCCACCCACCTCGGAGGAAGCGGTGGGTCCGAAGCCGAAGCGCGCCCGGCGTCCCATCGGGCAGCGCGGCCCCCACAGTCAGCGCCGCGGTCACTTCCTGGGCGAGCTCGTCCGGATCCGCGTCCCGGCGCTCTGGCACCGACTCCCGGATCGCCTCGCACAGCGCGGAGACCGAGAGCGGCTTTCGCGCCAGTAACTCGCCCAGCTTCCACAGGATGGCGGCCTTGCGTGCCGCGGTCTGAAGGTCCGTCCCCTGCGGCGCACCCGCCAACGCTGCAAGCGCCTCGGACACCGCCTCTCCATCCGTCGTCTTCGGCGGCCGGATGACCACCGGCTTGGCCGGCCAGGCTGCCTCGGGCGGGATCGTCACGTCGCGCAGCTCCTCGCCGAGCACTCGGATAGACTTCGCGTCCACGCCCGCCAGCCGCGAGAAGAAGTCGCTGACCGCGGCATCCCGCAGTGCCTTGAGCTCCGCTGCCGACCGCTCGCCAGCGGCGGCCTCGTCGATGCTCTTGATCGTTGCGGACGTGCCCACCGGCACCAGCGAGGGGGAGCGCACGCTGGCTGACGCGTTGAGGTAAAGGTCCTGCCGGGCCGCGCGCAGATGCGCCGCGAGCCTGCGCAAGAGGAGCGCGATGTTCGCCCCCAGCGCGCCGCGGTAGGAGTGAACTTCATCCAGTACCACGAACCGGCACCGGTGGTTGGCGAAGAGCGCCGCCCGGTCCTTCGGACGCACGAGCAGGTACTCGAGCATCATGTAGTTCGTCAGGAGGATCTGCGGAGGCGCATTGCGCATGGCCTCTCGCTCGGTCTCGTCGGTGGAGCGGTCGTACTTGGCGACCCGGATGTGGAGATTTTTCGACGCCCTGAGGTACTCCCGGATGCGCTCCTCCTGATCATTGGCAAGCGCGTTCATCGGGTACACGAGGATCGCGGTAAGCCCTGGTGCCTGGGCCAGTGCGCTCGCGTCACGCAGCGCGTTCTGGATGACGGGGAGGAGGAAACACTCCGTCTTGCCCGAGCCCGTGCCGGTGGTGACGACCAGCGGCGTCGGCTGGGGCTTGAGGAGGTGCTCGAGCGCATCGCTCTGGTGGAGGTACGCGTGCTCCGAGCCAGAGCGCTGGACCATCACCTCTGCCAGCGCCGGGTCCAGCCCAAGCTCCACCCACCGCTTGCCCGCCTTGAACGGCCGGTGCGTCTGGAAGAACGGCTCCTGAGCGAGGAACTTTGCCTTGTCCAGTTCGGCGAGCAGGGCGTTGCGAAGTCCGTCGTCGCGCGCGCGGAACTCGGTGATGAGGTGCTCGCGATACTCGGAGAGGACGTTGTCGACAACCTCGATGGGATGAAGGGGCATGGGCTTCTCAGGCGTCTTCGGGTTCGTCCTCGTCTTCCGAGTCTTCCGCTTCGTCTTCGTCGTTCTCTGCTTCCGCTTCGACTTCCAGCGCGTCGAGGTTCACCCCGCGCAGTTCTGGGAAGTCGAGGAGTGGTTTGGGGAGGTCCTCGTTCAGCGGAATGTCGAAGTAGGGATCATACTTCTGGCAGAAAGCTTCGAGCCCCAGCGCAGCCAGTTCGTCGTACGCGGCGAGGCACTGCTCCGGTGCGCATGCGTAGCTGGTATGCGGGAAGCTCGCGAGGACGTGCTCGTACTGGCCTCGGGAGAGCCCGTAGCCGTGGGCTACGATGGCGTCGATGGCCACGCGGATGGCCCAACGATCATCTGGGCCGCCCACCGCCGGGAATACGAGCGGCACGTTCCCCTTCTCCCGCCATGCATCGCCGACCTGCTCCCGCCAAAGAGCGAGATAGCCATCGTGGTTGCAGGAGAGCCGCAACGCGCCGTGGGCGAGGAAGCGCTCCGCCACTGGGGCTACCACTGGAACCGGACAGCCACTGAGAATGAAGAAGTTGACGTGTGCCGCACTCTTGGTTCGCAGCACCCAATCGAACGAAAACGAATTCACGGCGCCGATTGAGGCAAGAGCCTTCGCATTGGGACGTATTTGCGGCTCCCTCTCCACCGGAGCTGTGTTGCCAAACAGAAACCCAGGGGGTAGCAGACAGAAGATGCCGGTTCGCTCGTCCGTGGATCTGGCAATGTCCCGAAAAGCGAGGCGGTAAAACCGAGAACGCGAAAGCCACGTCGGCTTGTCCGCCACCTTTTCCCTCGCGACGAGATATCGCGGCGGCTCCTCCCAGCGATCATCGTATTGGTGGAAGGTCTTACCCTCGTGGAGAGGAAGGTAGCCCTGCGCCACAAGCCGAGCGTGTATCGCGGGATTTCGCGAATCCTCAGCGTCTAGCACACGCGTCGCAGCGGTAAATCGCTTCGCTGACTTCGACATGTGCATTTCTTCGCCGCACCGAATGCCCAAGCGTTCAAAGCGCTCCCCCAGAAGCGTTGCCCTCCGGAATGCAGATTCGGCCACCTCTGCATCCTTCGGCGATCGCAATTCGAGGAAGCTGAAATACTCGCTGCCGGTCTTCTTCACGAATGCCAGCGAGTACCTGAGCGGTGGCTCCTGGTTTGTCAGCCAGTCCAAGTCGCGGAGGTAGAACGCACACTCGAATTCGCGGGTCGGTGTTTCGCTCTTCTCCGCCACCACCGTTGCGAACTTGAAGCTGGAATGGATAGAAAAGAGTTTTCGTGCGTTCTCGAAAGAGAAGCAGGACTTCAGGGTATTCGTCAGATACAGCTCACGAATGCCAGTCGCGCTCTCATTCGCGTGGAATGCAGAAGGAAGCAATACACCTGCGCGTCCGTCTCGGCGAAGTAGCCCGATCATGCGCTCCGCGAACACCTGCCAGAGATCAATGACCGCTCCGCTGGGCCTTCCTGCCGCTGTTTTGCACACGTGCGTATATGCCCGCGATATCAGCGACTTAAGCCTGAAAAAAACCGCGAGGTACTTTTCGTACGCTGCCTTCACCTCGGCGTCAGCAGTCAGCCGTGCCTCGATCTCGGAGCGCTCCAACCGCGTGGGTGCATCAAGGATTCGCAGGTCAAACGCGGCGAAGAACTCCTTTGCCTTTGGCTGAACCGCGTCCCATGGCGGATTCCCCACGACTGCATCGAACCCGCGGCGCTCGTCAGTCCGCCCGGTCGGGAAGAACACCTCTGGGAACTCCAACTCGTACGCCAATGCCGACCGTCCCAGTTCCAGCATCCGCGCGAGCGCTGGATGCGTGGACACCGCGCTCGCCGTGTCCCGCCCCTCAGCCACGGCCTCCACCAGGGCCTCGTAGCCCGCGTCATCCGACTGAGCGCCAAGCATGGCACCGCCCGCCCACGCATGGGCGAGCACCCGGAACGGCTGCAGCGCCGCATCGAGCCGTGCCTTGGCCTGCTGCTTCTGGAGGACGTCCGCCACGTCCTTACCGACACTCGCCTCCAGCTCGCGAACATGCTCCAGCGCACGGTTGAAGGCAGCCTGCAGACTTCCCACGACATCCGGCCGCAACAACTGCGAGACCTGCGTCCCCGTTCCTGGGGTGGCCAACAGCCGGCCGAAGTCCGGTGCCATCACCGAGTCGCCGCGCACCAACCGGTGATCGAGGAACGTCAGCGGCAAGCCCTCCGCGTACGACTCCAGCCACAGGGACACCTTGGCCAGCTCCACCGCGAGCAGGTTTTTGTCTACGCCGTACAGGCAGTGCACCGCCACGAGCCTCCGGCACAGGGCCAGCGCATTCGCCGCGGACACGCCCGGCTCATCGCCCTCCACCACCCGGCTGGGGAGGTACGCAAGCAACTCATTGTTCGGGTCGGGGAGGATCTCCACCCGCTTGCGCAGCTCGACTGCTTCCGCCGCCGCGCTCGCGTACCGCGCCGCGGCATCGGCGCGCTGTGCTTGCGCGGACAGGCGCTCTTTCTCGTTCCGCGCCTTCTCCACGCCCTCCTCGGCCACTGCCAGCGCCGCCCGGGCCTTCGCCGCTCGCTCCTCCGCGCCCACCGCGCGCTCGTCGCAGAGTCGGCACGCTTCATAGAGCTTGGTCCCCAGGTACCGGCACACCTCGACGAGGAAGTGCCCGCTGCCCATGGCGGGATCGAGCACCTTGAGTTCGAGCAATGCCGCCGGGTTCGGGTTGCTCGTCGGGCTTCGCCGTTCAACTTCCTCCTCGAGCGCCTCCTGCACGAGGAACCGCACGAATGGCGTCGGCGTGTAGTACGCGCCGGTCGACTTTCTCCCCAATCCCACGCGAAGAAAGAAGCGGCCCGCCTTCACGTCCTCGATGCGCTCGATCTTCGACTTCTTCTTCGTGCCTTCTCCCGCAGGCTTCAACGCCGCCTCGGCGGCCGAACGGCGCAGCACGACCTCCAGCTTGTCGCGCTTCAGTCGGACCATGTCCTCGGTAGCAATACCCGGCTCAAGTTCCAGGAGCGCCTCGTACACGCGCCCAAGATCCTCCACGTCCAGCGCGCCATAGTGCACGCGTTGACGCTGAGTCTTTCCGTCACTCACGGTCCACAAGAGCCGGTCGAGAAGAATCGCCACCCCGCGCTCGCCCCACGCGAGCCCGTCGAGCAGCGGAGTGCTCTCTTCGCCAAAGAGCATGCCGCCCAGCGGGCTGACCTTGAGCTCACTAGAAGAGAGCCCCTGCTGGAACAGCCGGAACAAAGTCCGCAGCCCATCCTCCAGGAGCCGCCCGGTGTCGCTATTCCTTGCCAACACGTCCTCTGCGTACGGACCGAGCGCGGTATTCGGGGAGAAAGAGTTCCGCCAGAGGCTCTGCGACGCGAAGCTGAACGCCCGCGACGGATCCGCCTCCGCCTCCAGCTTGAGAATGAAGAGGAGCCGATAGACGACCAGCAATCCCTCGTGCCACAGATCCAGCGCGAGCGCGTCATGAGGCCGCCCCGCCAGCAGCGCGACGTTCCCGGGCTGGTCGAGCACCTCTTGGACGAATCCCTCGACCGCGCGCCGCGCCTGCTCCCGCAGCTTCTCGGTGACCTTCGCCTGGCTAAGCCGTGCCGCATCGAGGAACTCGGGCAGCTTCGCCAGCCCAGCGGGGCCCGAGAGCGCGAGCACCAGCCGGTACGAATCCGGTACCCCCTTGCCGCTTTTCCGCCACCCATTGGTGGAATCGAGCCGCACCATCACATGGCTCTCGGTGCGGACCGGATCACAGACCAGCAGGCGCAGTTCGAGCCCGTCGGTGAGCAGCCCCAGCCGCTCGCCCTTGGCCAGGAGCACCCGCTGGGCGATCTGCGAGGGACTGAAGCGGAACGCCCGTCCACGCCGGCTCGGTGCGTCCAAGTCGGTGTCCACGTCCACCGCCCACGCCCGCAGCCGTGTGCCGCCGTCCTCGGTCTCGAAGATGACGCCGCCCGGCTCGTCTCCCTCGCGGGTACGGACGGTCTCCTGCGGGGTGATGCGCGCGTACCCGAGCCGCTCGCGCAGCGGCTCCAGCACGTGGTTCTGCACTCGCAGCGCCCCGCCCTGCTCACCCAAGGAACGAAGCTTGCGGCGGTAGACCTCCCATGACTTCTCGAGCGCCTTGCCCTCCGGGCCAGTGGTCTTTGGAAGAACCTTTGCCTTCTTGAGCTGCGCCTCCAGCGAGGACTTCACGAACTGCTCGGGCAGCGCTGGCCCGAAGAAGGAACAATCCGGCAGTACCAGCGGCATCGGATTAGGCCTCGCCCTTCGGAAGAAGCATCAACATCCCCAACGCGGTCACCTTCGGCTCGGAGAGCGTGCCGCGCCGTTCGAGTTGCTCGCGGCGCTTCTTGTGAAGCCCGAGCACCACCTCCGCTTCGCGCCGCACCTTGATCGGTTGAGAGGCGTCGGTGGCAAACCCGGACAGCCGCGCCGTCGGCTCCTGCTCGGCCCGCCAGCCGGAGGACTCCTCGCGCACCTCGAACAAGGTGGCCTGCGTCGCGCGCACCTTCCCAGTCAGCTCCTCCGCGCGCGTCCGCAGCCAGGCGTCCAGTTCCAACCGCTCACCATCGAGCGCCTCGCGATAGCCGTGCTCCCACGTGCGCGCGAACCCGGCGAACCGCTCCACCGCCTCGTCGCGGGCCGCAGCGATCCGTGCTGGCGCCCACGCCTCGAAACGGGACTTCCACACATTCTTCCCGCTCACCGCGGCCTTGTCATCGAGCCACCGCAGCCACTCGCGCGACTCGTCCAGCGCCTGCAAGTTGGAGGCGCCGATACGAACCGCGACCACGCGCTCCAGCTCGCGGCCTTGCGCGCTCTCCACGCGACCGAGGAAAGTGAGCAGTAGGGTCGGCTCGGGCACATCCGCCACAGTTACGCTCACCCGCCGGTCCTCGCTCCCATCGCGGCTGCCAAACTGCGAGTTCCGCACCCGGTCGAGCGCCCGCCGCACGATGGGGTGCGCGCGGCCGATGAAGCCCAACGGTCGTCCCTCCCCGTCCGCCTGCCGCTCTGCATCGGTCGTCAGCCGCAGCGTCCGCCCATCTTCATCGATGCCTGGCACCTCCTCGAGGCCCGCCGCCCACGATGGCGGGAGTGAGAGCGTCACCACGTCCTTCTCCGGGGTCTTCACCACGCTCGGGTCGCCGGACTCCAGAAGCAGTGCGTCCTGCACGAACGCATCGAGTCCGCCGAGCCCCGCGCGCTCCGCCTCGTTCCGCGCCGCCTCCGCCTCGTCGACGAGGTTCTGCGAAGCGCCCACGCCCTCGCGCCCCAGCCAGTCCGCTGTCTTCGCCGCCTTCGCAAAACCGCTGAACGCCTTGTCGATCTCGTCGAGGAGCTCCCGGTATGCGGGCGAGGACAGGTCCTCCTCCTCCTCGCCGAATCGGATCTCCTGGGAGTGGGAAAAGAGCTGTTCGCTCTCCTCGGAGAGCCCGGCCAGCAGGCTTCCGGTGAGCCGGTCCGACTCCGAGCTGAGGACGCCGAGCGTATTGGGCACGAAGGAGAGCGCCCGGCGCTGGCGCTCGTACTTGGCGATGAGCCGCATCAGGAGCCGGTGCTCGAAGGTCGCGTCCAGGTAGAGGTAGCGGACGCTCGGCGTGTGCTTCTGCCCGAAACGATCGATGCGGCCGTTGCGCTGTTCGAGCCGGTTCGGGTTGTAGGGCAGCTCGAGGTGGAGGAGGTGGTGGCAACGAGCGTGGAGGTTCAACCCCTCGCTCGTGGCGTCCGTGCTCACCAGCACCAGCGAGCCTTCGGTGCGGAAGCGCTCGGTGATCGCCGCCCGCTGATCGTCGGAGTCCGCGCCGCTGAGGAGGAGCACCTCGCCCGCCAGCTTCTTTCGCTTCTTCGCCGCCTCCAGGGCCACTCCCACCGCGCGCTGGCTGTCCGCGTACTCGGTATAGACGAGCACGTTGGCGTCCGGCTCGGCTTCACGGATCTCTGCGAGCTGCGCCACCAGGGCATCGAGCTTCGGGTCCTCGCCCAGCGCCGCCTCGGCCAGCCCGATGAGCCGCTCCAGGCCCGCACGCACCTCAGCCTCGCGCTCGAGCTTGCGCCGCGCCACCCGCGTGCCCGCGGTGAGGTCGACGATCTCCCGCTCGAGCAGCTCCGCGGCCATGTCCTCCGCCTCGAGCAGCGCCTGGTCCTGTTCCTCTTCGAAGGAGAGTACCCCGTAGCGCTCCAGGCGGCGGCGGTAGTCGCGCAGGGTCCGGAGCCGCTCCTTCCGCGCATCCGCCGCCTCTCCACCGCGATCGATGAGCTCCTGGAAGCGCTCGTGGATCACCTTCAGGGTCTCCAGGCATGCGGCCACGGTGGAGACGCTCCGCTTGAGCAGCGCGATGAACGCCAGCACATCGCCGTAGCGCCGTTGTTTGAGCGCCGACTTGAGGTGGGGGGAGACGAGCTCCAGGAGCGAGCGCTGGAGCTGAGCATACTGCGTGCGCTTCTTCTCCTCGGGCTTCACCGGGATGGGCAGCACCTTGCGCTCGGGGAAGAGCTCCTCACCCGTCTTCGGATCCCGGAGATGCCCCTTGAGGCGGCGCACCACGTGCGCCCTCCACCGCTCACCGCGCAGCCCCCCATTGCCCGTACAAAGCGAGGGGTCGAGCAACTCTACCAGTGAGGCGAAGTGGCTGTCGAACCCGTCGTGCGGTGTCGCGGAGAGGAGGAGCAGCCCGTCCGACTGCCGCGCGAGGAGTTCCGAGAGCTTTCGCCGCTGCGAGTCCTCGAAGTCCCCCACCGTGCCGAGCCGCGCGCAGTGGTGAGCTTCGTCAATCACCACCAGATCGAAGTGCGAGCGCTCCAGATCCTTGAGGACCTTCTCCTGCTTGGCGAAGTCGATGGAGATGAGCCCGAGCGCGACGTGGTCGAAGGGATTGGTCCCTTGCTCGGTGGCGTAGCGGATTTCCTGCATTGACGCCGCGTCGAGCACCTGGAAGCGCAGCCCGAAGCGTTCCCGCATCTCCTGGCGCCACTGCCGGAGCAGCGGGCCGGCGGGGGAGACGATGAGGATGCGGTGCGCGCGCCGGCGGGCGAGCAGCTCGGAGATCACCAGCCCCGCCTCGATCGTCTTCCCGAGCCCGACCCCATCCGCGAGGAGCAACCGGGGGCGAGCAAGGCGGAGCGCCCGCATCACCGGCACGAGCTGGTAGGGGGCGAGCCTCAGCCGGCCCGGCTGCGCACTTAGCAGCGCCCCCGGCCCCAGCTCCTGCTCGAGCAGGAACGCTTGATGGTAGAGCCGGAAGTGGTTGAGTCTGCCCGGACGTTCGGGGTTCAAGTCCCGCGAGTTCGGCTCCAGGCGCTCGAAGGGCGCGAGAAAGTCCATCTCCTTCCCCCGAAGCGCGCCCTCCATGCAGCGGAGCCGGTACCGTTGCTGGTCACCGGCCGCCTCAACGATCACAACTTCCCAAAGAAGTCCCCGCGCCCTGACTTCCGTTCCCGGCAGCAATTCGCCCATGTTTCTCATGCTTTGCGGTGTCCGCCCGAATACCCTTGGCAGACCCTATCCGGATCGGTCGTAGGGGAGAAGCCGGGATCGTTGCTCCAGGCGAGAAGCCCCCATGGCTTCCGGAGCAGCCCCGCCAAATCGCCCCTGAAAGGGTGCGCGAGCCTCGCGGCAGTGTCCAACGGCACGTTCACGATGTACCGCCGATACGTTGGGCGCGGGAAGGCTGCGGCTGGGGCACCAAGCTCCCGCCTGGGTGCCTCCCTCCCCGACAACCGGGCTCCAACCAGGTTCCTGCTCGCATATGAATCTCCAGCGAGCTGTGGAGCGACAGCAAAATTGCCCCCCTCCGGGGCCTCCTGAGCCGTACGGAACTCGTGGGGTGACTTCATCTTCAACCTGCGGTGCGGGTGGCAGCGGTTGTAGTCCCGAGCCAGGCCGACAGCTGCGCCAGGATGTGGGCGGCCGAGGGCAGTTCGTTGACGTACACGTAGGCGCGCTTGAAGGTCGTCACGAAGGCCTCGGCCATGCCGTTGCTCTGGGGGGAGTACGAGGGCGTGGTGCACACTCGCAGGCCGAGGCTGCTGCCGAAGTCCCGGGTATCCTTGGCGGTGTCGACCGGCCTGTTGTCGGACAGCCACTCCACCGAGTGAGGCGCCTTGGAGGTGCCCAGACGGAAGCAGGCCTCAAGTGCCTCGGCCATGAGGTTCTGAATAGTGACTGAGGTGAGAGGCTGGGCAGCAGCCTGGAAGGCGATGGCTTCGCGGGCGCAGGGGTTCCTCGAGAACTTCGGCGTCGTCCTGGGCGTCCAGGCGGCGGGGCTGCCGAGGGGAAAGGGGGCGGTGCAGCGTGGAGCGGGCGACTGCGAGGGCCCCGGCCACCGCGCTCACAGAATGCCTCCCAGCTTGGACAAGGCCGCGGGCAAGAGTAGTTCTTTTTCGCGCGCCAACTCCACTGCGTCTCGGAGGGCAGCGGAGCCAGGATCTGCCAAGGCAGGTAACCCCCTCCATAGCGGTGAGCAGTTGAGTCCAGCGTGTAAGGTCAGAACGACGGGAGTTGACAGACTCGGAGGTCCTCTGGCCACTCGTCCCAGTCACCCCCGTGCCGATCTCCAAATGTGAGCATGGAAGTGCCGTCCCGGACATTGGCGCCGAGTTGCTTGAGGAAGTACGGGACGCCTGCGTTCACGCAAGCATCGCGCAGCGCCCGTACCCACGCGAGGTCGAAAGCAGGAGCGTCCTTCCCGGACTGCCCCCCTGGATTATCCAATCGAGGCGCGCGAGCCACTCCCCCAGGTCAAGCGCCTCCCACTGGGGCTCAATAGAAAGGAATCGAATGGTCCGCTCGTCGCCCACCTCCAACAAGGGGGGAACGCGACCGAGGGACTGCCGGCCCGTGATACTCGTGCCTGCCCACAAGTTGCCCGGCCACGGCCTCCGAAGCCAGCGAGAGAACTCTCTCATCCGCCCCGGGCGCTTGGTGAGCCACAACCAGTGGTGCTGCCGGCCAGCAGGACTCTCCACCGCATTGATGATTTCGTCCTCCAGGTATTCGAAGGACACCACCTGCGAAAGAGCGTCCGACATATCCGAGACGAAGATGAGCCGGGGCATCCCGTCCAGCCATGGCTTGTCCAGGCGCCGCAGGCCAGTGAGGGGACGCCATGCTGCGGCCTTTCTCACCCGCCCCGGAAAGCGTGTCACCGTCTCGAAATTGGGAGCATAGCCCAGACGGCGGTCTTCCCTTTGTTACGAGGCTCCTGGCCGAAGCGCCGCGGCAACTCGTCCCGGCCCGGTCTTGGCGTGTTCCAAGAGGTATGACAGCTCCGTCGACAGCAGCACCTCGCCGGTGACGAGTCACACATTCCCATCCAGCAGGATGAAATACCGGTGGACGCGGAGGCGGCGGTACGCAGACGGTAAGTCCGCATCGGTGCTCGGTATAAGAGCTGTGACGGAACCCTCCGTTGAAGCACCTCACCCATCAACCTGCGCCCTGCGGGCGCGCTCACGATGCGCGCCACCAGGGCCCTCCGGGTCTGCCGTGCGCGTGCGTCCTGGAGGTCACATGAAGAACGAGGACGACACCCCGGCCCCCCGCTACGCGGAGAAGGTGGTGAGCCTCAACCTGGAGCTGGCCAACCTGGCCCACGGCTTGCGCGGGGCCCAGCTCCTGGCCGAGCTGCTCGCCAACCACGACATGCCTGGCGAAGCGGAAGAGCGGCAAGCCCCGCGCTCCATCGTCGCCATCCTGGTGCTCGTGGACGGCCGGCTCCAGCAGCTGCGCCGGGTCATCCAGGGCGAGGAAGACGCGCGCCACCTCTGGGCACCGCACAACGCGATCAGCCCGGAGCCGCTCCCGGGGGATGCCGATGACGTGCGGCTGGAGCCGCGGTCTTCCCCCGACACAGCTGGCGCCCATGGCACCAGGAGGCGCGCGGGCAGGACGGCCAGGCGCAAGCCTCAGGCGAAGCAGGCCGCAAGGAAGACGGCTGCGGGTGGAGCGGCGGAACCCCCGGAGAGAGAAGCGGGCACGTCGGCTCCTCCTGCCAGCGTGGCCCCGTGACAGCCAGCACCTGGCGGCACGAGGGTGTCATGCACCGGCAACGGTGCGGACACCCGGAGGTCTTCTGACCTCTTTAGCTCTGAGCGCCGCGCCGGTGCACACCTGGGCCACCTTACGGGAAGGAAATCCCGGACAGGCTGACGGTGCGCCCCATGCCCGCCTCCCACAGCTTGAGGGTGAAGGAGCCCTGTGCCTCCTCCCGCGTCGCCAGTGCCTCCACTACGATGTGTTGCCGCGTCCTGTCCGTTTCAACGAAGCCTCGTTGCCATACCGGCAGGACCTTCAGCTCCATGCCCGTCCTGTCCGTCAGCATCGCGCCCGCAGTCGACCAGGGCCGCGCGCCTTGCGGGTTCTCCATCACCAGCGTCACCACCACCCGGCCGGCGGCCCGGTAGCTGTAGACCTCCAGCGTCACGAGTGCATTTCCGGGGGACTTCGTGACAGCCTCGGTGAGTCGGCGGGTCGCTACCCCCATGTTGTCCAATTGCCCGGCGGCGATGAGCCCCGTGAGTCCCCCCGGTCCTGCGCGCTCCGTTCGCTCCCGCTCCAGCTCTTCATGGCACCGCTGAGCCTCGGCCATCGCCTCCTTCGCCTCCCGCTGGTAGGACGCGGCGGTACGAGTGGCGCGATACACCTCCAGCAGCCGCTCCGCACGGGCTGGATGCACCACGAGGGTGAAGGCCGCGCCTGCGGGGGCCGCACCGTCCTTGAAGCGCACCACGAGCCGTAGCCGCTCTCCGCTCTTCAACGCGTCCGAGGGGAGGAGCCGGAGCGTGGCCTGGCCCACGTCCACGAGGGCAAAGGACTCCCGCTTCTCCAGCACCATCGTGTCCCTGCCCTCCTTGTCCCGTAGCAGCTCTGCGTCGAAGGCCAGCGTGGTGGATACCCCCGGGCTGATGGGCACCTCAGGCTCGCTGTCACCGGCTTCCGCCGACAACTCCAGTTGCCGCACGCCCGCGTTCCATGACGGGGGAGGCGCCTCTGCTCTGGCCGTCGTTCCCATCAGCAACATGAGCGCCAGTAGCGAGGCGGAAGACGAAGCGGGCATGGGGCGTCACCCTCACTCGAAGTGGTCCACAGGGTTCGCATACCCGGTGGTCCAGATCCGGGCGGAGTCAGCGTCACTGCCGGGCTTTCGCTCCAGGCCGCGCTCTCTGCCGCTGCTGCGCAGCTCGATGCAGACCGGATAGGTGCGTGTTGCGAGGCGGGCTGGTTGATGGACGAGCGAGCCGCCTGATTGATGGGCATCACCGAGCGCGAGCGTCAGCGCGCGCGCCCGGTGATGGGAGTGGCCTAAAGAGCGGCGGAGTCGGTGTCGAGCACGCGTGCGAGTACGTCGCGCTCGACGAGCTTCTTCTTGCGACGCGCGGCCTCGCGAAGCGCCGTGGTCGCGAGCCGGTCGATGTCGCGGTGGGCGCCGGAAGCGGCCTCGTGGAGCATCGCCATGGCGTCGGAGGCGAAGAGTTCTCGCTCGCAGCCCGCGTTCTTCAGACGCAGGCGGAGATACTCTGCGGTGTCCTCGGGTCCAAGCGCGTCGATGGCGAGCCGGCGTGCGAGGCGGGAGGTGAGGCTACGGTTGCGGCGCATCGCGAGGCGCGAGTCGAGTTCGGGCAGGCCGACGAGGATGAGGGAGAGGAGCGCCTTGGAGTCCCACTGGTAGTTGAGGAGGATGTGGAGGTGGTCGAGCACGTCCTGGTGGA
>NZ_SRLW01000119.1:0-28312 GCF_006518215.1 Myxococcus sp. AB025B | reverse complement strand
GAGCGCACCCGCTCCAGAGCTGCTCGCGCCGGTGACGGGGGTCCCCGCCGGCACACCGCTCCAGCAGAACCGGTTCATCACCGAGGGCTACACGCGCCTGGCGCGCACGCTCCAGGAGCTGGTGGACCCGGAGTTCCATCCGACGCACGGCAGCCAGGCCACCCCCGGCTGGTTCGCCTTCGCCATCCATGCCTCGCACGAGGCCGGCAAGGGCATGCTCGGCGCGGCCATCGCCCGGCGCATCATCGACCTCGCGCAGGGCGAGGCCCTCCCCAGCCCCGCCCGGACCTATGACCGCATGGGCCTCACGGGCACCGCGCGGAAGGGCGCGGAGCAGCTCTCCGAGGCGCTCGGTGGACATGGCCTGCCCCAGGACGCGGCCACCGCGCTCGGCGCGCTCGCGGGGGCCATGAACCTGGAGCCGCTCGGGGACCCGCGCACGCTCTGGGCCACCGCGCATCGCTTCGCGCGGCTGTTCTTCCAGGCCCCAGGCATCCTCCCGCTCGACAAGGCGGAGTCGCTCGCCATCACCCTGGAGCGCATGCTCAACGAGGGCAACGTCGCCATCTTCACCGACATCGGCGGCGCGGCCCTGCGCTACCTCGACTGGAGACCCGACACGGGCGGCGTCACCCCCGAGCGCGTGCTGAGCGACTTCACCCTCGCGGACGCGAAGCCCGACGAGTCCCAGCACGCCTTCACCGTCCTGCAGGGCCTCACCCACGAGAAGCCCGCCCCCTCCGACTTCGCGCGCCGCTTCCCGGGCATGTCCGCCATGAGCCTCGTGGTGGCGGGCTTCGCCCTGCTGGAGCGCGCGCGGCAGTGCCCCGGCCCCGCCGCGCGGGATGCGCTCATCCAGGTCGCCAACAACTGCTTCGCCTGGCGCGAGCAGGCCGACGCCGTGCAGCCCGCCTTCACGCCTCCCGAGCGGCTCCCGGGTGAAATCTCCCGCGCGGACCTCACCCTGGCGATGACACCGCTGCTGCGCCTGGAGCTGGGCACGGTGGCGTGGAACTTCGCCGACTACGCGGCCACGCAGCGCGACCGCGACTCCAACCCGCTCACCTCGAAGCCCACCGAGTACAACTGGGCCCTGCTCGCGGACCGCTGGCCCGCCATCCTCACCGCCTTCGAGCTGGGCTACCGTCACCCCTCGGCGCTCTGGACGCTCCCCTCTCCCTTCACCTCCGGGGACGACGAGGTCCGCCGTCGACTCGGCTGACGCGGCGGCGGCCCACTCCGGCGCGCGTCGGAAATGCGCGCTGAAACTTCCCGAGCCCTCGCCGCACTGAAGGGACGCCGGGCCACACGCGCCCGGCCCCTCGGTGGCTCGGGCCGACCGCGCCCGGGGTGTGTCTTCATTCCGGGAGTCGCGTCGTGCACAAAGCATCCGTGTGGGTGAGCCTCGTCGTGGGGCTCGTGTTGGGGTTCGTGGGAGGACGCACTTTCGCGCCCGTGCCCGCCAAGGTCGCGGAAGCTCAGCGCGCGCCGTCCGCGGCCGCGGCCCCGCCCTCCGCCCGGCAGCGGCCTCCCATCTCGCCCGTCGTCTACAAGGTCCCCGTGGATGGCTCGCTCATCCAGGGCTCCGAGTCCGCGCTCGTCACGCTGGTGGAGTTCTCCGACTACGAGTGCCCCTTCTGCTCGCGCGGCCACGGCACCGTGAAGCAGCTCCAGCAGCGCTACGGCGACAAGCTGCGCCTGGTGATGAAGCACCTCCCGCTGGACCGCCACCCGCGCGCCCGGCCCGCCGCCCTCGCCGCGCTGGCCGCCGGGGAGCAGGGCAGGTTCTGGGAGTTCCACGACGTCCTCTTCTCCAATCCGCGCGCGCAGCAGGAGGAGGACCTGGAGCGCTATGCGAAGGAGCTGAAGCTGGATGTGGAGCGCTGGAAGAAGGACCGCGTGGACCCGAAGCTCGCCGAGCGCGTGCGCCGCGACGAGAACCTGGCCCGCCTGGTCGGCGCCACCGGCACCCCGGCCTTCTTCGTCAACGGACGCTTCATCAACGGCGCGCAGCCGGTGGAGGTCTTCACCGGTGTCATCGACGAGGAGCTGGCGAAGGCGGAGGCGCTGGTGAAGGGCGGCGTGCCGCGCGCGGAGGTCTACGCGCGCACCATCGAGCGCGGCGTGGACCGCCCGCCCGCGCCGCCCGCGCCCGCGGAGGGGGCTCGCCAGCAGGTGGAGGTGGGCAAGGCGCCCTCGCGCGGCCCCGCCAACGCGCCCGTCACGCTGGTGGCGTGGTCGGACTTCGAGTGCCCGTTCTGCTCGCGCGCCGTGCCCACGCTCAAGACGCTGGAGAAGGAGTACGAGGGCAAGCTGCGCGTGGCCTTCAAGCACCAGCCGCTGCCCAACCACCCGAACGCGAAGCTCGCGGCCGCGGCGTCCCTGGCGGCGCATGAGCAGGGGAAGTTCTGGGAGTTCCACGACCTGCTCTTCGCCAACCAGCGCCAGCTCGAGCGGCCCGCGCTGGAGGGCTACGCGAAGCAGCTGGGGCTGGACGTGGCGCGCTTCAACCAGGCGCTCGACTCCGGGAAGTTCGACGCGGTCATCGCCGAGGACTCGCGCGAGGGCACGCGCGTGGGCGCCGGGGGGACGCCCACGTTCTTCATCAACGGCCGGCCCATCCTCGGCGCGGTGCCGGTGGACCAGTTCCGCCGCGTCATCGACGAGGAGCTGAAGCAGGCCGGCGTGGCCACGCGCTAGCGCGCCTGCGTGCCCCGCGTCACCGCGCCGTCACGGCGGGGGCGCGGGGCTTGGGCACCAGGAAGAGCAGCCGGCCCTTCTGCTTCATCATGCCGGCGGCGAGCTCCGCCTGGGAGCCTCGGCCCCAGAAGACATCCACGCGGCCCGCGCCCCGGATGGCGCCGCCCGTGTCCTGGTTGAAGACGAAGCGCGACAACGGCCGCCACTGCACCGAGCCGTCCGCCATCCGCACCGGATGGTCCGTGTGGATGAAGGCGAGGCCGCCCTTGGGAAACAGGCGCGCGTCGGTGGCGATGGAGCGCCCCGGCGTCACCTCGCGCCCCAGTGAGCCCACCGCCGCGCCCGGCAGGAAGCGGAAGAAGACATAGGACTCGTTGTAGTCGAGCACGCGCTCGCGCTCGCTCGGGTTCGCCGCGAGCCACGCGCGCAGGGCCTGCATGGACATCTGCTCGCGAGGGATGGCGCCTTCCTGGATGAGCAGCGCGCCGATGCTGCGGTACGGGCGGCCGTTCGACGCGGCGTAGCCCACGCGTCGCTCGGTGCCGTCGATGAGGCGCAGCGTGCCGCTGCCCTGCACCTCCATGAAGAACAGCGACACCGGGTCCCTCACCCACGCGAGCTCCAGCTTGCGCTGGCTCAGCTTGCCGCCGCGAATCTCGGCGCGGTTCCAGTAGGGGACGACGCGCCTGCCCTCGAGCCGGCCGAAGACGCGCTCGGAGGCGAAGCGCTCCGCGAAGGGCTCCAGCGGGACTTCGATGAGGTCGTCCGGCGCGGAGAGCACGGGGATGCGGTACTCGGCCGTGGGCGCGAGGCTCGCCTCGATGACCGGCTCGTAATAGCCGGTGAAGAGCACCGTGCCGTCCTCGCCGCCCGCGGCCTCCAGCAGCTCGAAGTCCTCCATCACCGCCTTGGACACGTCGAGCGAGGACATGCCGTCGGTCAGCCGCGCGCGCAGCCGCTCCAGCGCGGAGACCAGCTCACCGGCCGTCACCTCGCGAGGCCCGTAGACGAAGCGATGGTCCACGGGCCGGGTCCGCAGCCAGATGAGGCTCTGGTCCAACGCCACGCGCAGCGACGCCGGGTCCGCGTCGTCCATGAGCGCCACGTTGGAGGCGAGCTCGGCGACCAGCGCATCTTGCGGACGCGTGACAGGGGGACGGGGCGCACGCGCGCACGCGGCGCAGACGAGCAGCAGGCACAGCAACCCAAGGCGACGAGAGGACCGGGTGGGCATCACCCCTCGTACCTACTCCAGCCCGTGCACGGGCGACACTTCCGGACAACGCCGTGCCGGGAAGCCACGGGCCGCCAACGACACGTCCAAGCCATCAGCGACGGGTGGAGCCCTCACGCCTGGACCCGCGCCACGCATCGGGCCCGCAAGCCGTCCACCCCGGCACGCAGGCGAGCAGCCCCTGGCGTCATCGCGCGAGCATCGCCCCCATCCTTCCCGCACACGTCGGGCGCGGCCATCCCGGCCGGCCCTCGGGAGGATTCATCGTGAACGCAATGAAAGTGGCGAAGGTGCTCGGATGGGTGAGCATCGGACTGGGTTTGAGTGAGCTGGTGGCGCCCGGCGCGCTGGCCCGCTTCCTCGGCGTGCGACGGGGCACCGGACTGCTGCGCGCCTATGGCCTGCGCGAAATCGCCGCGGGCGTCGGCATCCTGACCCGCGCCAACCCCACGCCGTGGGTCTGGGCGCGCGTGGGCGGAGACCTGCTGGACCTCGCGAGCCTCGGACCGGCGATGAAGCACAGCCCGCGCAAGGAGAACGTCACGGGCGCCGTCGCCTTCGTCCTCGGCGCCACCGCCGTGGATGCCTGGTGCGCCCGACGGCTCAGCGCCTCGAACGTCTGACTCGAACGCCTCACCGCCCCGTGAGCCACGCTCCGGGGCGGTGTCCTCGCGGCAAGCTCCCGCGGGCCCAGCATCGCGCTCGGGCGGCGCACCGACACGGCGCCGTGGTGGGTGAATCGGAACCTCCTCACACCCCGGCAACGACCTGAATCCCGAAGTGCCCGCGTATGGAAGGATTGTCTCCCTCCCCCGCGCGATGACACGCCTCGGCCTCCTCTTCCTGCTGCTCCTGGGTGCCCTCCCGGCACGGGCCTCGTCTGCCGACGAGCCCTCGGCCCTCGTGGCTCCCACCCTCGCCCAGGACGCCCCCGCGCGCTTGCCCGAGGGCCAGGTCCTGGACGCGCCTTTCGCCGTGGAGCTGGAGCTGACCCTCGACGAGGCCGGCGAGGTCGTCGAGGCCCGCGTCGTCGGTGAGCCGCCGGTTGCGCTCGCCCGCGCCGCGCTGCACGCCGCGCCCCGCCTGCGCTTCCACCCCGCCACCTCGCGGGGCCACCCCGTCGCCGTCCGCGTCCCCTTCACCTACCGCTTCGAGCCCCCTCCCGTGGAGGACACCCGCGCGGTGCTCACCGGCCGCGTGCGCGCGAAGGGCAGCCGCAAGCCGCTCGCCGGCGCCATCATCCGCACCCACACGGCGACGGTCGAAGCCGACGCCCAGGGCCTGTTCCGACTGGAGCTCCCTCCCGGCGAGCACGCGCTGAAAGTCACCTCACCGGGCCACCGCCTGCTGTACCTCACCGAGACGGTCGAGGCCCGACAGCGGCTGGAGGTGCTCTACACGCTGGAGCCCCTCGCGGTGAACCCCTACGAAACCGTGGTGCGCGCGGACCGGCCGCGCACCGAGGTCTCCCGCGTCACGCTGCACGAGCAGGAGCTGCGCGAGGTCCCCGGCACCATGGGCGACCCATTCCGCGTGGTGATGCTGATGCCCGGCGTGACGACGCTCGCCTCCGGGCTCTCCTATCCCGTCGTGCGCGGCGTGCAGCCCGCCGCCAGCGCCTTCTTCGTCGACGGCGTGCGCGTGCCCTTCCTCTACCACCTCATGCTCGGCAACGCGGTGGTGTACCCGGACCTCGTCGAGTCCCTCGACTTCCAGGTCGGTGTCCCCTCCGCGCGCTACGGCAGCCTGCTGGGCGGCGCGGTGGACGCGCACGTGAGCCGGCCTCGCGAAGAGGGCCTCCACGGCAGCGCGTACGCGGACCTCATCCAGGCCGGCGCCTTCCTGGAGGTGCCCATCCCCGAGACGGGCACCACCGTCGCCGCCGCCGCGCGCGTCAGCTACACGGGCCTGGTCATCACCCGCATCGTCAACGCCGTCAACGCGCCCTCCTCGTACACCGCCAGCGACGGCACCGTGTACCGCGACGCCGGCGAGCCCAAGGTCTACGCGGACTACTGGGACTATCAGGCCCGCGTGGAGCAGCGCGTGGGCCCGGGGCAGCTCCGCCTCCTCGCGCTGGGCACGTCGGACGCGGTGGGCCTCACCGCGCGCGAGCCGGAGACGGGCGACTCGGGCGGAGTCGGCCTGTTGTTCCATCGCCTGGACCTGCGGGGCCGTCACCCTCTCGCGGGAGGCGAGGCCGAGGTGGGCCTGACGCTCGGATATGACCGGCTCGGCCTCGCCTACAGCAAGGGCATCCGTCAGCCGGGCTCCTACGAGCTCACGCAGGGCAGCGTGGCCCTGCGCGCGGGCTACACGCGGGAGCTCTCCGCGGACCTGAAGCTGGAGCTCTTCAGCCACGCCGAGCGCCGCGAGGCGAGCATGCTGGCCATCGGCCGGTTCCGGCCCGTGGGACCCTTCGACGGGAAGGACGCGTACTCACGCCCCGGCATCCTGGGCACCTTCGCGGGCGTGGGCACGCAGCTCACGTACACGCCCTCCGCGCGCTGGGTGCTGGTACCGGGCCTGCGGCTCGACAGCTACCACGGCTTCGGGGACCGGACGCGGCTGGCGCTGGAGCCCCGGCTCGCCGTGCGGCACGCGCTCACGGAGGGCCTCACGCTGAAGGCCGGCGCGGGCCTGTATCACCAGCCCGCCACCGTGCTGCTGCCGGTGCCCGCGGGCGAGATGCTCGCGCTCGAGCGCGGGCTCCAGCGCACGGCGCAGTTCTCGCTCGGCGCGGAGTGGCGCCCCCTCAACGGCTGGGAGGTGGCAGCCGAGGGCTACTTCAACCCGCTCCTGCGCACGCTGGAGTTCAACTTCGAGGACGTGCTGAGCAACCTGCGCCGCCGGGGCCTCGAGGCCGAGGACGTGGAGCGCCACGGCCACAGCTACGGCCTGGAGCTGATGGTGCGTCGTCCCCTGGGCCGCCGCTGGTTCGGCTGGCTCACGTATGGCTTCAACCAGAGCAAGCGCTTCGAGCGCTACGCGAAGGTGGGTCCGAATGGCGAGGAGCTCGGCATGGCCGAGGGCTATCTGCCCTACACCTTCGAGCAGGCGCACTCCATCAACGCCGCGCTCAGCTACCGCTTCGACTTCGTCACCCTGGGCGCGGTGGCGCACTTCAACACCGGCCGTCCGGAGACGGGCCAGTTCGGCTACCGCACCATGCGCGAGGGCGTGGACGCGGACGGCGAGCCCGAGTGGAAGCCCGTGGGCCGGGGCGCGGTGGACCGGCTGCCCTCGTTCTTCCGGCTCGACTTCCGCGCCTCGCGCACCCTCGTCTTCGACTCGTTCCTGCTCGACGTGTACCTGGATGTCTTCAACGTCACCGCGCGCAGCGAGGTGCTCACGCGGGACTACGGCTACGAGGGTGAGGACGGCCAGCCCGTGCGCCTGAAGCGCAAGGACTTCGGCATCCCGGTGATTCTGCCCACGCTCGGCGCCAAGGGGACCTTCTGACATGCGCCTGCGTCACGTCCTGCCCCTCGTCCTCCTCGCCTCCGGCTGCGCGCTGGAGCCGGAGACTCCCGTCTTCCTCTCCGGCACCGTGCTGGAGACCGACGGCACGCCCTGGCGCGGCGGCCCGCTGACGCTGATGCGCCCGCGCAAGCTCCCGGGCCCCAGGCCGCTCCCGGGCGAGCCTCCCACCGGTCAGCCCACGCTGGCCTACGAGCCGTGGGCCCAGGTGACGCCGGACGCGGATGGCCTGTTCCTGCACGAGCTGTCCGCGCGAGACACCGGCGCGGACAGGCTGGAGCGCCCCACCCCCTGGGCCAGCCTCAAGAACTTCCAGCTCCACCTGCCCCCCGTGGACGGTGCGCGGGACTTCATGGCCCTCCACTTCGTGCTGGACGTGGACGTGCCGCCCCTGCGCCGCTGGGACAGCCGCGTCCAAGCCCATCCAGACGCCGCCGGCGTGAAGCTGTCCTGGGTGGACGTGCCCGCGCTGGCGGACATCCCCTCGCACACCTACGCGGTGCAGGCCCGCGGCGAGTGGGGCGTGGTGTGGACCCAGGACACGCGCTCCGGTGAGGCCTTCCTGGGGCCGGAGATGCTGGAGGACTTCGCGCCGCCCTTCGCGTACGTGCAGGCCCGCGCGCGGGGACAGCGCTCGTGGATCCAGAGCGCGCTCGAATACACGGACGTGCACGAGGCGCCCCCGGTGCCGCTGCCCTTCACCGGCGTCGTCCCCGTCAGCCGGGGACAGCCCTGTGAGACGGACGCCGTGGTGGACCCGTGCCCCTTCACCGACGGGAAGCTCGAATCGAAGCGGGTGCCCATCTCGCGCTTCGGCTCACTGGAGGATGAGCTCGTCTTCCGGCTGCGCGAGCCCACCCGCCCGCGACGGGTGCTGATTCGGGGCCACACCGGCACGCGCCCCCAGGAGGTCTTCCACGTGGAGGGCTCGCTGGAGGGCGGAGCCTGGGTGGCGCTGGGCCAGAGCGCCCCGGCGCCGGAGCTGGGAGACGCGCCCTACACGGATGACGTCAACACGCAGTTCTCGTTCGAGCGGGACGTGGACATCCCCCTCACCGGGGGCGCGCCGCTCGTGGACAAGGTGCGCGTGTACTCGCTCGGCACCGTCCCGGGGCTGCCCACGCCGTCCCGCGGCTACTTCACCCAGCTGCGCGAGGTGTCCGTCTTCTGAAGCCGGAGCGACACCCCGCGCGAGCGGGGCTCACGCGTAGGGGTTGTAGAACCGCGCGAAGGTGGCGCGCGCGAAGTCGCCGAAGGTCATCCCCGGCTGGAAGGCGCCCACGCGGACCTCGGCGGGGTCCGTGCCCTCGGGCGGCCGCAGGTGCTCCTCGTTGTCGGGCTGCATGAAGACGGCGAAGGTGGAGCGGGAGATGTTGCGGCTCGCCGGGTGGGCCAGCGCCTGCACCGCGTGCGGCGTGGAGCGGAGCAGTCCCCCCGTCACGATTTGCGCGCTCTCGCCAATCTGGAACGCCAGACAGTCCTTGGGGATGACGACCTTGCGCTCCTCGCCGGAGCGCGTGCGCACGTAGAGGCCCGCGTCCGGGTCCGGCACCGGGATGTCCTGGCGCGTGGGCTCCGGGGCGCCGGGCTCCGCGTCGAAGTACATGGCGGGGCACAGCGCCGTCAGCGAGCCGTGGTCGCTGTGCCAGCCGCACCACGAGTCGCGCGTGCGCGGCGTCGCGTCCTCGTTGATGGCGAAGTAATAGAGCAGCCGCGCCTTGCACGCGCGCGATTCGCGGATGGTGCGCGTAAGGCTCGCGTCCGGGGACAGCCGCTCGCCCAGCTTCGCCTTCACGTAGCGGTCGCACTGCGCGGCCACCAGCAGCCCCACGTCCACCATCTTCCGCCCCAGCGACTGGAAGGCGGGGCGCAGCGCGGGGAAGTCCGCGTCCGGCCACACGTTGGGCAGGTAGTTCTCCGGGTACTTCTCCACCAGCGCCGGCGCCACCGCGGGCGCGTCGTACTGGGGATTGTTGTAGTAGGAGCCCTTGAACTCGTCGAACTGGCCGGGCTTGAGGACCTCCTTGCCGTGGCTCCAGCCGAACGAGTAGCTGCTGCGCTCGTGGACGTAGCGGTCCTTCACCTCGTTGGGGAGCGCGGCGAAGCGGAAGCCCAGCGGCAACAGGCCCTGGCGCAGCTCCACCAGCCCCGGAATCCCCCGGACGATGAGCAGGCCGATGCCATCCGGGCCATACGCGCGGGCGATGTCCGCGGACAGGTCCGCGCCCTCCACCAGCTTCGCGTACTCGAGTACCACCACCGCGTCCTTCGCTGCCGCCACGTCGCTGCTCATCCCGAACGCCTCGTCTGTTCTCCCCGGGCCCCACCCCCAAAGCCATCCGGAGGCCCACAGCATAGCGCAGCCGCCATGCCGTGGATTCCCCGTCCGTCAGGAGACGGGCCCCAGGCGCTTGAGCAGCGAGCCCAGGGTGTTGAAGTCGATGGGCTTCACCAGGTGCGCGTCGAAGCCGGCTTCCTTTGAGCGCAACCGGTCCGACTCCTGGCCGTAGCCCGTCACCGCCACCAGCTGGAGCCCGCCGTCGGGCCGCTGGGTGCGCAGGTGCTTCGCCAGCTCGTAGCCGTCCATCACGGGCAGGCCGATGTCGAGCAGCGCCAGCTCCGGGCGGAACGTGGGCGCCACCTGGAGCGCGCTGGGGCCGTCGTAGGTGACGCGCGTCTCGCAGCCCAGCATGTCCAGGGCCTCGGCCAGCACGTCCGCCGCGTCGCGGTTGTCGTCGACAATCAGCACCCGGTGCGGCATCGGGACCGCCTCCCGCGGCGAGGCCTCCTCATCCGTGGCCACCGTCGCCGAAGCCTCCACTCCCGCCTCGAGCGCGGGCAGGCGCACGGTGAAGGTGCTGCCCTGGCCCCGCCCCTCGCTGTCCGCGTGGAGGGTGCCGCCGTGCTGGGCCGCCAGGCTCCGCGCGATGGCGAGCCCCAGGCCCAGGCCGCCCTGCGAGCGGTCCAGCTCCTGACGCTCCTGGAAGAAGAGGTCGAAGATGCGCGGCAGCATCTCCGCGCTGATGCCCGTGCCGTTGTCGCGCACCCGCACCACCAGCGCGTCCCCCTCGCGCGCGCCCTGGACGGTGATGCGTCCCCCGGGCTCGGTGTACTTCGCCGCGTTCGTGAGCAGGTTGGAGAACACCTGCGCCAGCCGCGTCGCGTCCGCGTCCAATGGCAGGCCCTGGCGCGCCACCTCCACCGTCAGGTGATGGCCGCGCTGCTCCAACAAGGGACTGGCCAGCTCGATGGACTTCGCCACCACCTCCGCCAGCTCCACGCGCTCGCGCCGCAGCACGACCTTGCCCCGCGTGACGCGGGACACGTCGAGCAGGTCATCCACCAGCCGCACCAGGTGGTGCACCTGCCGCTCGATGACGGTGCGCTCGCGCTCCACGGCCTCGCCGCCGCGCAGCCGGAGCAGTTGGAGCGCGGTGAGGATGGGGGCCAGCGGGTTTCTCAGCTCGTGGCCGAGCATCGCCAGGAACTCGTCCTTCGCGCGGCTGGCGGACTCCGCCTCGCGCCGGGCGTTGGACAGGTCCGTCACGTCGAAGGCCACCACCACGATGGAATCCACCTGACCGGCGTCATCCAGCATGGGCTGGTAGACCAGGTCGAAGAACCGCTCCTGCGGAGGCCCGCCCTCGCCGGAGATGATGGTCGCCCGCAGGGAGCGCCCGATGTACGGCTCGCCGGTGCGGTAGGCGTTGTCGAGCAGCTCGAAGATGCCCTGGCCGGCCAGCTCGGGGAGCGCCTGGGCGATGGGCACGCCCACCACGGACCGGTTGGCGATGAGCCGCAGGTAGCCCGCGTTGACGAACTCGTAGACGTGCTGGGGGCCACGCAGGATGGCGATGCCCACGGGGGCGAACTGGAAGACGCGCGTGAGCATCCTCCCGTGCGCCTCCTGGATGGCCTGCAGGCGCGCCTTGGTCAGCTGCGTCTCCACGCGCGCCATCAGCTCGCGCGCGGAGAAGGGCTTCACCAGGTAGTCGTCGGCGCCGGCGCGCAGTCCCTCGATGCGGGCCTCCTCGCCCGCGCGCGCGGAGAGGATGGTGACGGGCACGTGGCGCGTGCGCTCATCGGCGTGCAGCTCGCGCAGGAGCCCGAAGCCATCCAGCCCCGGCATCATCACGTCCGTGAGCACCAGGTCGGGAGGACGCGCGCGCGCGGACTCGAGCGCCGCGAGACCATCCGCCACCGTCTCCACCTCCCAGTAACGGGACAGGAGGGACCTCAGGTACTCGCGCATGTCCGCGTTGTCGTCGGCCAGCAGGATGCGCGCGGAGCCGGGGCGCTTGTCCTCCGGAGGCACCTCGGTGCCCACCTCGAGCGACTCCACCTCCAGGCCCCCCGGCAGCCAGCGCAGCGCCTCGTTCACGAAGGGCGCGGCGCCCAGGGCGGTGGAGGCCCGCGTGTCGCGAGCGCCCAGGTGCTCCTGGGGCAGATGGGCGGTGCCCGCGGGGATGCGCAGGGTGAAGGTGGTGCCCTGGCCCTCGGTGCTCGCCACCGACAGCGAGCCGCCGTGCAGCCGGACCAGCTCGTGCACCAGCGCCAGGCCGATGCCGGAGCCCTCGTGCGTGCGCGCGCGGGCGCCCTGCACGCGGTGGAAGCGGTCGAAGATGCGCGGCAGCTCCTGCTCCGGGATGCCGATGCCCGTGTCGGAGACCTGGAGCTGGACCTGGCCGTCCACCCACCGCTGGGAGATGGCGATGCGGCCCTCGAAGGTGAACTTCAGCGCGTTGGAGAGCAGGTTGAGGACAATCTTCTCCCACATGTCCTGGTCGACGTGGATGGCCTCGGGCAGCGGGGCGCAGTCGATGTCGAAGCCCAGCCCCGCGCGCTCCAGCGCGGAGTGGAACGCGCTGGCCAGGCCCGCGGTGAGGGCGGCCAGGTCCACCGGCTCGTAGCGGGCCTGGATGCGGCCGGCCTCCAGGCGGGAGAAGTCGAGCAGCGAGTTGACCAGCTTCAAGAGGCGCTGCGCGTTGCGGTGGACGGTCTCCAGTCCCTCGCCGGACAGCGCGCGCGCCGACGACGCCAGCGCGTCCTCGGTGGGGCCGAGCATCAGCGTCAGCGGGGTGCGGAACTCGTGGCTGACGTTGTTGAAGAAGGCCGTCTTGGCGCGGTCGATGGCGGCCAGGGCCTCGGCGCGCTGGCGCTCCTCTTCGTACGCGCGCGCGTTGGCGATGGCCGTCACCACCGGGTCCGCGACCAGCCGGAAGAGGGCCAGGTAGCGCTCGTCCAGCAAGCGGGTGGGACTGACGCCGGCGACGAGGAACCCATACGGGTGCGACTGCCCCGAGCGCGCCAGCGGCAGCACCACGGCCCGCGAGAGCACCACCCCGCGAGGGCCACGGGGCAGCACACCGAAGCGCGCGCCCAGCTCCTCCACGAGCACCTCGCGGCCGGTGTGCGCGGCCTGCGCGAAGGGCCAGGTCTGGGGCGCGTCGGGCATCGGAGGGAAGGGACAGGACTCCGGCTTCGCGGGGCCCGAGTAGCCATCCAGTCCGCTGGAGCCCACGCAGCGCACCTGGGTGGCGGCGTCGTCGAGCAGGTACAGGAGGGTGAAGGGCAGGTCCTCGCCGTAGGCGGAGAAGATGCGCGCGGCCGTCTGGCAGGCCTCCTCGGCCGTCTTCGCGGAGGCGGAGCTGGTGGCCAGCTCGCCGAGCAGCTTGAGCTGGCGGTTGTCCTGGACCTGCTCGGTGGTCTCCTGGACGGTGACGAGCACACCGCCGACGCCGCCGCCCTCGTCGTAGACGGGGCTATACGAGAAGGTGTGGAACGTCTCCTCGACGAAGCCGCGGCTGTTGATGAAGAGCTGGAGGTGCTCGCTCCAGGTGGCGGGGCCGCCCTGGCGCACGCCCTCCGCCATGGGGCCGATGACGTCCCAGATCTCCTGCCAGATGACGGACGCCGGGGCGCCGAGCGAGGCGGGGTGTTTCATGCCCAGCACGGGGCGGTAGCCGTCGTTGTAGATTTGGAGGAGCTGAGGGCCCCACCACAGGAGCATGGGGAAGCGGTTGCCCAGCACGACGCCGACCATGGTGCGCAGGCTGGTGGGCCAGCCCTCGAGAGGGCCCAGGGGGGTCTGGGACCAGTCCTTGGAGCGGACCAGGTCCGCCATCTCGCCACCTCCGCCAAGGTGGCCTTCCAGGAATGCCGCGGCGCGCTTCGGGGGGGAGTCCTGCTCGGACATCAGTGCTCGGAGGAAAAATGGAAGTGGCCTGCGCTTCTAGTGTCACGTCCACAAGCGTGCAATCAGTGACGCTGGAATGCTCTGCTCCCCAACACTTCACAGGTAAGTCGTCTTCCCCCCAGGCGAACGGGCTCGCCGGCGTGGCTCAAGGCTTCTTCCCGCGCCCCCGGCTCCGCCCCTCGAGTTGCCGGGTGGTCTCGACGGCGCGGTCGAAGTCCGAGTTCGGGAGGCTCGCCTCCAGCTTGCGTCCCGCTTCGCGGTAGCGGTCGAACTCGGCCTCCGCATGGGCCGTCGCCAGCTCGTGGCTGATACCTCCCGCATGAGACAGGACGTCTCGCTCGTTGAACTGCAGGAAGCCATCCAGCTTCGTCACCCACTCCCGCATCGTCATCGGCCGTCGTCTCCTGGCCTGGTCCTCCGCGTAGTCCAGGTACATGGTGACGACACGACTCAGCTCCCGGAGCTCCTCCTCCGAGAGGTAGTTCTTCGCCACCGTGACGTCTGACTTCCGGATGGGCCCGCTCGGAGCGTTCTTCCAGGTCGCGAGCCCCATGTTGGGCTGACTCGCATCGGCGCGCTCGTGAATCAGCTCGGCCGCCGTGTGTCCGTGGATGGCCCAGTGCAGCTTGTTCTGCACCGTCGCATAGAAGGTCTGCGTGACCTCGGCCTGGACGTCGTAGTCGACGCTGCACTGCGCATAGATGTCGGTGAGCTTCTGGTAGAAGCGCCGCTCCGATGCGCGAATCTCGCGGATCCGCTCCAGCAGCTCGTCGAAGTAGTCCTCGCCTGGCTGCGACGTCGACTGGAGCCGAGCGTCATCGAGGACGAAGCCCTTGACCAGGTACTCGTCCAACAGGGCCGTGGCCCACTGACGGAAGCGTGTCCCCTGCGTGGAGCGGACGCGGTAGCCCACCGCGATGATGGCTGGCAGGCAGTAGTGGTCCACCCATCGCGTGACTTCTCGGGAACCCTCGATTTGAACTATCCGGAATTTCCGGAGGGTTGCCGTCGGGTCGAGTTCTCCCTCCTCGTGGATGTTCTGGAGGTGCTCGTTGATGGTCCGCACATCCTTGCCGAACAGCTCGGCAAGCTGCTTCTGGGTCAGCCAGACCGTGCCCTCGAAGAGCCGGACGTGGACCTTCGAAGCACCGTCGTCACCGACATAGACCAGGAACTCACCGGCTCCATCCCCGGACTGCCCGGAGTCACCCTTACCCATCCTCCACACCCTCCTCGCCGATGGCGCATGTCGAAGCCCGAGGTGGATACACGGTCCATGCCACGACATGCACATGGACCGTCGCCCTACACCCGGCCTCAGATGAAGTAATCGGGGAACAGGTCCTCGCCGGGCACGGATTGATACTTGTCGAAGTTCGTCACGCCGTCGGCGCGCAGGACGTCCTCGTCGATGCAGAAGTTGCCCGTGAAGCTGCGGCTGGGCTTGGTGAGGATGGCGTACGCGGCGTCCGCCATGATGTCCGGCGTGCGGCTGCCCTTGATGGTGTCCTCGCCGCCCAACAGGTTCTGCACCGCCGCCGTCGCGATGACCGTGCGCGGCCAGAGGGCGTTGACCGCGATGCCGTCGTCACGCAGCTCCTCCGCCATGCCCAGCACGCACATGCTCATGCCGAACTTCGCCATCGTGTACGCCACGTGCGGCGCGAACCACCGCGCCTCCATGTTCAACGGCGGCGAGTTGTTCAGGATGTGCGGATTGCTCGAGCGCTTCAGATGCGGGATGCACGCCTTCGAGCACACGAACGTCCCACGCGTGTTGATGCTGTGCATCAGGTCATAGCGCTTCATCGGCGTGTCCACCGTGCCCGTCAGGTGGATGGCGCTCGCGTTGTTCACCAGCACGTCGATGCCGCCGAACGTCTCCACCGCCTTCGCCACCGCGGCCACCACCTGGTCCTCCTCACGGATGTCCACCGCGATGGGGAGCGCCCGACCGCCCGCCTTCTCAATCTCCTCCGCCGCCGTGAAGATGGTGCCCGGCAGCTTGGGGTGCGGCTCCGTCGTCTTCGCGGCGATGATGATGTTCGCCCCGTCCCGAGCCGCACGCAGCGCAATCGCCTTGCCGATGCCCCGGCTGGCCCCGGTGATGAACAGCGTCTTCCCCTTGAGTGTCGTCATGCGCGCGTCTCCGTGGGTGGCACGTAAGGTCTGCTTAAGAACTCCCTGGGTATAGCGATTCTCGAGCCCGAGGACACGGGCTGTTCGGGCCGGACCCATCGACCCCCAAAGAGGACTCGCGATGAGCAACCAGGACACCAAGACCCTCACCTCGGCCATCATGAGCCGCCGCAAGGTGCTGCGCGGCATGGGCCTGACGCTGGCGGCGATACCGCTGGTGCAGGTGCTCGCCTGCGGCCCCGAGGACTCACCCTCCTCCGGAGGCGACGCCGACTCGGGCTCCACCCCGGACGGAGGCACCGGCGCCACCGCCTGGGCCACCGGCGGCACCGCCGCCATGTCGGGCACCTACGCCGACCCCTTCACCGATGACGCGGGCACCCCCTGCGCCCTCACCTGCGCGGCCACCCTGGGCCCCTGCTACGCCCAGACGCTGGTCCGCAAGGACATCAGCGAGGGCCACGACGGCCTGCCCGTGCGGCTCGCCTTCCGCATCCTCGACGACCAGTGCCGCCCCATCCAGGGCGCCTCCGTCGACATCTGGCACGCCGCCCCGGAAGGGCTCTACTCCGGCGAGGACGCCAGCACCTTCTGCACCTCCGACGACCCGTCCGCCACCAGCGCCCGCTGGTTCCGCGGCGTGCAGGTGACGGACGCGGACGGCCGCTGCGACTTCGACACCTGCTTCCCCGGTTGGTACAGCAGCCGCACCGTCCACATCCACTTCACCGTGCGCCTCGGCGAGGCGGAGTACGTGACGTCACAGCTCTTCTTCGACGACGCGCTCAACGACGACATCATCAACCACCAGCCGCTCTACGACACGCGCGGCCCCCGCGACACGACCAACGCCAACGACAACGTGGTGTCCGCCGAGTCCGTGAACGACTACCTCTTCCAGACCGCGCGCCAGGACGACGGCGCCCTGCTCGCGTGGAAGACGCTCATCATCCGCTCCTCGCTCGACACCGCGCAGTGCCAGCTTCCCGGCGGCAACGGTGGCGGTGGCGGCGGAGGCCCGCCTCCGGGCGGCGACGGTGGCATGGGTCCGCCCCCGGGCTGGGATGGCGGCATGGGACCTCCGCCGGGCATGGATGGCGGCACCCCGTAATCACCTCGACGAGCGCGCGAGGCGTCAGCGCTTCCTCGCGCGCTCCAGCTCCTGCACCAGCAACTCCGACACGCGGCGCACCCGGGGGATGTCCAACGCCGACTTCGCGCAGATGAGATGAAGCTCGCTCTTCGCGTACGGCCCCAGGTCGATGTCCAGTTCCACCAGGTTGCGCTCGCGCCGCGTGCTGAACCGGTGCGGGACGTGCCCACACACCGTGGCGCCCACGCCCGCCTCCACCGCCGACAGCAGCACCAGGTAGTTGTCCGAGGTGAACGCGGGCGAGAAGTTCGGGATGATGGACTCCAGCTGCGGATTGGGCGGCACGGCCTCGTACGGCGGCGCCCACGCTACCCACGGCAGTTGCTGGAGCGTGGGCCGCCTGGGCAGCTTCTCCTTGAGCGCGCGCGAGACGAGCACCGCGTTGTGCACCTCCAGCGTGAACAGGCACGTGAGGTCCGCGTTGCGCGTGCACTGGGTGCGCAGCGCCAGGTCCGCCTCGCCGCGTCCCAGGTCCGCGTACTGGATGGTGGACTGCACCTCCAGCCGCAGCCCCGGATGCTTGCTCGCCACGTGGCTCGCGAAGGGCGCCAGGAAGTCGAAGCTGAGAAAGGGGCTCGCCGTCACGCGCACCAGGCCCTTGGGGGACGCGTCGCTCGACTCCGCCGCGCGATGCAGCTCCCCGGCCCACTCCGCCATCTTTCGCGCCGGCATCACCAGTCGCTCACCCGCCGCCGTCAGCGCCGCGCCCTCCACGCCGCGCCGGAACAGCTTGGCGCCCACCGCGTACTCCAGTGCCGCCAGCCTCCGGCTCACCGTGGGCTGCCCCACGCGCAGCCGCTTCGCCGCCGCGCTGAAGCTGCCCGTCTCCGCGATGGCCAGGAACAGCCGCGCGTCATCCCAGGAGATATCCATGAATGCATGGCTTCATACCAGAATCACCATTTTCCATGCATGAGCGCATCGCTACCTTGGCCCCCATGAAGAACGCCAAGCGCATCCTCCTCGTCGCCGTCGCCGTCCTGTTCGTCGCGGCAACCACCCTGGTCCTCGTGGGCGCGGCGACCACCTCCCACCCCCACCAGCGCTCCACGCTCGGCGCGGCGCGGCCCTCGGCGGACCTCCTCGCGCTCCTGAGCGAGCCCGGCCCGGTGGAGCTGGAGTCCATCGCCTCGGCGGACTGGGCCGTGGACCGCGGCGGCCTCGTCAACCTGGGCCACCCCACCGCGAAGTCCGCGGGCCTGGTCGACGGCGACGAGCCCATCCAGGTCTTCTTCCACGCGCTGCGCCACCCGACGAAGGGGCTCTACATCGTCGACACCGGCGTGGAGGACGCGCTGCGTGACGCGCCGGAGCAGGCGGCCCTGCGCGGCCTGCTCGCCGACGCCATGAAGGTGAAGGAGAAGATGCAGGTGAAGGAGCCGCTGGGCGCGTGGCTCGCGAAGCAGCCCGGGCCGCTCTCGGGCGTGTTCCTCACGCACCTGCACCTGGACCACCTCACCGGCATGGCCGACGTGCCCGCGGGCACGCCCGTCTACGCGGGGCCGGGCGAGACGACGACCCGCGCGTTCCTCAACGTCCTGACCCAGTCCATCGCGGACCGCGCGCTGTCGGGCAAGGCCGCCGTGTCCGAGTGGACGTACACGCCCGACACGGACGGCCCCTTCGACGGCGCGGTGGACATCTTCGGCGACGGCTCCGTGTGGGCGCTCTGGGTGCCGGGCCACACGCCGGGCAGCACCGCGTACCTGGTGCGCTCCACGAAGGGCCCCGTGCTGCTGGTGGGCGACGCCAGCCACACCCGCTGGGGCTGGGAGCACGACGTGGAGCCGGGCACCTTCACCGCCGACGCGGCGCGCGGCCGCCAGAGCTTCCAGAAGCTGCGCGCCTTCGCCCAGGCGCACCCCGAGGTGGCGGTGCGCCTGGGCCACCAGCACTGACGCCTACGGCACGTCGAGCGCGTGCTGCTTGAAGAAGTCCCACATGAGCGTCGTGGCATCGGGACCGGACGGGTCCGCGAAGGGATAGCGCGAATCCCCTCCGGGCCAGGCGTGGTCCATGCCGCGGACCTCCAGCTTCTGGCCCACGAGCTCCCCGCCGTAGACGTAGTTCTTGACGGTGTAGTCGCGGCCACCGGCGGCGCGGAAGGTGGCGGTGCTCGTGGGCGTGCCGCGGACGCTGTCATTGGCCACGCCGTCGTCGCCGTAGTCGCTGGTCTGCAGGAACTGCTTCATCGCCTGCTCGCCGTTGAGGGGGTTGACGACGCTGTCCTCGGTACCGTGCATGACCAGCACCGGCACCGTGCGTCGCGGCCGGCCCGAGCACGTCCACGCGTCCTTGCCCCGGTCATCCGGCGAGTAGATGCTGCCGAAGAGCATGGCGAAGGCGGTGCCGGACACCGTGGTGGCCGCCTTGTACATGGCGCCCGCGCCCACCATGCCCGCGGCGAACACGTCCGAGTAGCAGGCCATCAGCGTGCCCGTCAGCACGCCGCCCGCGGAGACGCCGCCCACGTACACGCGGCGCGCGTCGACCGAGTACTGCTGCTTCATCGCCTCCACCATGCCGACGATGAGCGCCGGCTCGCCCTTGCCGCGCTCCATGTTGGTGCCGAGCATGAAGTTCCAACACTGCGTGGCGTTCACGAACATCGCCTGGTTCGGATACAGGACGAGGAAGCCCTCCGCGTCCGCCTTCTCGTTGAGGCGCGTGAGGCCCGCGAACTGGTCCGGGTTCTGGAGACAGCCGTGCAGCGCCACCAGGAGCGGCCTGGGCGTCCCGGGTTGATAACCGGTGGGCACCCAGAGCTGATAGCCCCGCGCGCCCGAGGAGCCCACGTGGATGCCATGCACCCACGAGCCGGCGTGGGCGGGGGCCCCCACGCCGAGCGTCACCACCACCGAGAGCAGCCACAGCGACCGCGAGAGTGCGCCACCACGTCGAAGCATCGACATCGTCCAGCCTCCTGTTTGGGGAGCTCGCTCAAGGCCCGGCGCGAACGCCAGGCGTGGCACCGGCGGCGGCGCCATCGACCTCGCGGAGGAAGGGCTCCACCGCGTCACACAGCGCGTCGGGCTGGTCCAGCGGCGCGGCATGCCCGGAGTCCGCCAGCACCGTCAGGCGCGCGTCGGGCAGCAGCTCGACATACGCCTGCTTCGAGGCCAGCGGCGTGTAGTCGCGCTCGGAGTGCACCACCAGCACCGGGCAGGTGATGTCCTTCAGCCGAGCCATCACACTCCACCCCACGAGCCCGCGCGTGGCGCGCAGGTAGGCGTCCGGCTCGTTGGCGGAGAACACCGCCAGCGCGCGCTGACGCAGTGACTCCTGCTCCGGCTTGGGGAACAGCTTGGGCGCCAGCACCCTGGCCAGCCCCGCGGGCCCGAGCAGCCGCAGCAAGGTCAGCCGCAGCGCGAACTCGAACTTGCGACGCAGCGTGCGGGCCACCAGCTCCGGCCCGCTGTTCACGATGACCAGGCTGCGCACCAGGTCCGGCCGGTCCACCGCGAGCTGGAAGCCCATCATCCCGCCCATCGACAGCCCCACCACATGGACCTTCTTCAGCCCCAACGCGTCGCACAGCGCCGCGACGTCGCGGGCGAACAGTGGCACTCCGTACGTCCCAGGGGGCTTCCCGCTCGTCCCATGCCCCCGTGCATCTGGCATCACCAGCCGGTAATTCCCCGACAACCTCGGTGTCACCCGCTCCCAGTCCGCGCCGGAGGAGCCCAGGCCGTGAAGCAGCAAGACCGGAATGCCGTGCCCAGACTCTTCGTAGTGAAGAGACAAATCAGCGAGCTGAAGCGTGGACATCCAGAACTCCTGGCGCGAAATAACAGCAGTCCCCCACACCCTAGCTGAATGAACGTTCGTTCATCAACCACTGACATGAGCCCACCGACCCGCTCGCGGCTTCGCGCCCATCCGGCGAGCCTTCCGCCTTCCGCTCCATCGGACGGTACCCGTCGTCGCATCCTGGAGACCGCGCTCCAGCTCTTCGCCAGCCGCGGCTATCACGACACTTCCATCCGAGACCTGGCCAAGGTGCTGGAGCTTCAGCCGAGTGCGCTGTACGCGCACTTCTCCTCCAAGGAGCACGTGCTCGCGGAGCTGGTGCGCATCGGCCACGAGGCCCACCACGACGCGCTGCAGGCCGCGCTGAAGAGCTCCGGCCCGGAGCCCGCCGAGCAGGTGCGGGCGCTGGTGCGAGCCCACACCCGGACCCACGCCCTGCACCCGCAGCTGGCGGTGGTGGTCAACGAGGAGCTGTATGCGTTGACGCCGGAGCTGGCCGAGCCCGCGGTGCGGCTGCGGGACAAGTCCGCCGCGCTGCTCGCGGAAGTCATCGAGCGGGGCGTGGCGCAGCGGAGCTTCTCTCCGCCGCATCCGCGCGTCGCGGCGGCGGCCATCTCCGCGATGGGCGTGCGGCTGCCCTACTGGTACGAGCCCGGGAGCGCGCTCGACGTGGACACGCTCGCGGACCTGCACGCGGAGCTGGCGCTGCGCATGCTGGGAGGCAGTGCGGTGTCGTGAGGAGCGCGCGGGGTGGCGCTCGGCCTCCCCCGTGAGCGTGCCGCTGCCCTCGATGGTACGGGGCGCGCACGCGGAGAAGCCCGCCTGAACGGAGTCAGGCGGGCTGTGACTTCACGCCGACGCACGTGACGGCACACCTCTCGCGCGGACACGGTTTCACTCCACCCGGTGCGGCCGGACTTGCCTCGAGCAGACCCAGTCGAACTCGCCGCTCCCATGGCTCACAGGGGAGGACGGCACGGGACGAGCTGTCCTTGCGAGCACAGCGCCGGGTCCGCATCCGCCAGACGGTCATGAGGAGCTTCACCTCCGCGCGTCGCGGATCCACTCACGGAGTCGAGCCGGTCCAGTCGCCTCCGCACAGCCCTCGCGGATGCCCCAGACACACGGGACAGCCACCCACGAAGTCGACACAGTCCGGGCGCGACCCGCGAATCACTCACACCGATGGACGCCGGACGGTTTCCTTCAACAGCGGGCAGCCCTGCCTGCACGGTGGCGGTCGACACACCCGGACACGATGCACCGAGCGAAGCCGGACACGCCCAGCAGCCCTGCCTGCACGGTGGGGCGGTCGACACACCCGGACACGACGCACCGAGCGAAGCCGGACCGCGGCCCTTCAGTCCAGCAGGTGCGGGTTGCGCACGACGAGCAGCCCCGCCTGCACGGTGGCGGGATAGTCATTGAGGTGCCCCGCGGTGTTGAGCACCGTCGTGTCGCGGCTGCCGCCCTCGCTCAGGGCCTGGTCCACCTTGCGCTCCCCCTGGTTGTACGCGGCGAGCGCCAGCCGCCAGTCCTGGTAGCGCGCGTGCAGGTCCGACAGCAGCGTCGCCGCCGCCTGCGTCTCCCGCGCCACGTCGAGCCGCTCGTCCTTCGTCGCGCTCACCTCCAGCCCGTAGCGACGCGCCGTCTCCGGGATGAACATCCACACGCCCGCGCCACGCATCCCCGGAGCGAGTGAAGGCCGGCCATCCGTCTCCGGCATGTTCGTCACTGCGGACTCCACCACCGCCACCGCGAGCAGTCCCTCGGGCAGCCCCTTCGCCTTCAGCGTCGACGTCATCGCCGCGCGGTGCGTGCCCAGGTTCTCCAGCGCGCGCTTCATGAAGGCGCGCCCCTTCTCGGTGCCGATGAGCTTGTTGAGGCGCTCCACCACCTTGTCGTCCACGATGATGGACACATCCCCCTGGGGCTGACTCGTCCGGGCGAGCGCCTCCACCTCGGCGCGAGTCACCGTGCGCCCCTTCGCCGCGCCTTGCGCGAGCACGGCCACGGGGAGCAGCAACAGGGACAGCGCTGCGAGCAGCGCGGGGACGGCGTGGGTGCGACGGGGACGCGGCTGGAACAGCATGTGGATTCTCCTCTGCGTGGGATGGGACATGCCGGTGGCACCGGCGGGAACGGGCTGGGCGCCCGGGAGTCGGAGCGCCGCCTGGAGCAGGCAGCGCGCATACGCATGGGCCTGTGCGCGTCCACTGGCGACCAGCGCCTCGTCACACGCCAACTCCTGGAGTGACGCGAGCCAGCGCGACACCACGTGCACCGCCGGATGCCAGAAGAACAACCCCGTCAACCACAGCCGGCCCAGCGCCAGGTGCGTGTCGCGCTGACGGTGGTGCTGCAGCTCGTGCAGCACGGTGAGCCGGAGCGCCTCCGGGTCCTCCAGCAGCGAAGGAGGCACCACCACCCACGCGGACGGTCGCGAGCCCCAGCGGGGGAACCACGCCGAGAACGCGGGCGTCCCATCCTCGCCCAGCACCACCGCCACCCGCCGCACCGAGCGCACCCGGGGAAGCCGCTCCAGCCGTCGGAGCAATCCCTGGTGTCGCCAGAGCGCCCGCCCCAGGAAGAGCGCCACGCCCACGAGCCACACGCCGGACAATCCCATCCACACACCCCTGGGCACGGTGGTCGCCTTCGACGCCGCGGGAGCCGCGCTGCCCGCCGTGCTCGCCGTCCACACCGCCGACGGGAGCCGCTGCGCCTGCCGCGCCACGGAGCGCTCGAAGTCGAACAGCGGCCCCGCGGGAGACAGCGCCCGCGCGCCCATCACCAGGAGCGGCAGCACGAGCGCGAGCAGCAGCGCCCCTCGCCCCACCTTCAGCGCCTGCCGCGCCGACAGCGCCCACCCCAGCCGCGCGAGCACCGCCATCGCGCCCCAGGCCAGGAGCAGCGCCACCGGCAGCACCAGCGCCACCGCGAGATACAGCGACACCAGCGCGCTCACGGCTTGCCGCCCTTCGCCTTGAGCAGCTTGCGGATCTGCTCCACGTCGTCGGGCGCCAGCGGCACCGCCTCCACCAGCCGCGCCACCAGCGCGGAGGGCGTCCCGTCGAACACGGTGTCCACCAGGTGGCGCAGGCTCTGCGCCTCGTACGTCTCGCGCGGCAGCGTGGCCGAGTACAGGTGCCCCCGCCCCTGCTTGCGGCTCACGACGACACCCTTCTGCTCCAGGATGCGCAGCACCGTGGACACGGACGTGTACGCCAACGCGCGCTCCGGCGGCAGCGCGGCCAGCACGTCCGCCACGCTCACCTCGCCCTGCTTCCACACGATGTGCATCAGCTCGAGCTCCACCGGCGTCAACGGCCGGGGCGCCTCGGGCTCGGGTTGTCTGGCCATGGAGGTCCTCCGTGGCCAGCAAACTACTAAGACCTTAGTTATTCGTCAACTAAGCCCTTAGTTCGAACCGCCGCGCCGCTTCCGGGTGGCTCGCTTCACCAGGGACAGGAGCTCCCTCAGGCGCGGGTCCTCCACGGGCTCCACCAGGTCCACGGTGTGTCGCCGTGTCCCCTCCTCGACGGTGAGGGTGTAGCGACGCCGGTCCGCGCCTTGTGCGCCCGCGCCGCCCACCACGCGGGGCAGCGCCTGGAAGCGCGTGTCGCGCAGCCCCTCCTCCAGCGCCCGGGCCTCCTCGGCGGGGAGCGCGTCCAGCTCCACGCTCCTCGGACGGGCGAGCCCGGGGAAGGCCCCAAGCCCGCCCTCCTGCGAGAGCGTGATGCGCGTCGACATGGCTCAGGCTCCAGCGGGCTGCGAGCCCTGGCTCCACTGCGACACCGACACCCTGTCGCGGGTGACGCGCAGTCCCACCTCCTCCCAGGCCTCCTTCACCGCCGCCTCCACCTCGCCCGGGCCGTACAGCCGCGTGGCGGCGATGACGGTGATGCGCGCGAAGTCGGAGAAGTTCGTGTCCGGCAGGATGCGCGGGTCTCGCATCGCCTCGTACCAGACGCGCCCCGCCCGCTCCCACGCCTGGCCTCCCAGCCGCAGCGCCGCCAGCACGAAGGCGCGGTTGGGGATGCCGGAGTTGATGTGCACCCCGCCGTTGTCCTCCCACGTGTTGACGTACTCGCGCATGTGTCCGGGCTGCGGGTCCTTGCCCAGCACGTCATCGTCGAAGGCGGTGCCCGGCTCCTTCATCGAGCGCAGCGCCGTGCCCTCCACCGCCTCGCCGAGCAGCCCGTCGCCGATGAGCCAGTCGGCCTGGTCCGCCGTCTGGCCGAGCTTCCACTGCTTCACCAGCGAGCCGAAGACATCCGACATGGACTCGTTGAGCGCGCCCGCCTGCCGGAAGTACCACAGCGGCCCCTCGGCCTCCGTCACGCCGTGGGACAGCTCGTGCGCGATGATGTCCAGGCAGACGGTGAACCGGTTGAACAGCTCGCCGTCACCGTCGCCGAACACCATGCGCCGGCCGTCCCAGAAGGCGTTGTCGTAGTCGCGCCCGTAATGGACATACGCCTGCAACGGCATCCCATCCCCGTCGATGGAGTTGCGCGCCAGCACCTCCCAGAAGAAGTCATACGTGGCGCCCAGGCCGTCGTAGGCCTCGTCCACCGCGAGGTCCCCGCAAGGCGCCTGCCCCTCCGAGCGCACCAGCGTCCCGGGGAAGGCCTCCTCGCCCTTCAGGTCGTGGATGCTCCGCTGCCGCTGGGACTCCATCATCATCGCCGGCACCCGTCGGAGCGTCGGCGTCGCGGCGGCCAGCCGTCCCCCGGCGAAGCGCAGCGCCCGGAACGTGCTGTCCGTCGCCACCGTGCGCAGCGCCTTCACGCGCTGCTGGGGCGAGCCGTTCTCCGCGATGGAGCGCAGCAGATACGGCGGCAGGATGCAGTGGATGGAATGAACGTGTCGTCGTGCTCCGCGCGTCCTCATCGGTGTCCCCCCTCGCAAGGCTCTTCCAGCCCTCAAGGTAGGGACACCGCCAGGGCTCCGGTGCCCGGGTTACACGGGCTCGCACGAGGGGCCGGGGACACACGGGGCGCCACGCCGCGTGCCCGTCAGGAGGGAGTCTGGCGCACCCCTCGGCTTCCCACGGGGTGTGCCCGGCTCCAGCGTCACACGCCCAGCGCGTCGCGCAGCTCCGGCAGCCGCTCCGCCTTCACCGCGCCGAACACGAAGCGGTCCGGCCGCAGCACCACCACGTCCGAGCCATGGCGCGAGAACCAGTCGCCCAGCTTGCCGGTGATGTCCTCCACCGCGGGCACCTCGCCACCGGGCTCGCCCGCCGACTGGACGGCGAGCAGCCGCCCACCCAGGGCCTCCGCCAGCCCGCGCGCCGCGGCCAGCTGCGCCGACGGAGCGTTGGCGCGGCACAGCACCGCGAAGTCGTTGCCGATGGCGTCATCCAGCAACACCTCCTGGCCGGACGGCAGCCGCACCCTGGGCTGGATGAAGTACGTGCCCTCCGCGGACTGCGCGCCCTCGCGCTTGCCCCCCAGGTAGTAGCCCTGCTCGTGCATCGGCGGCTGCTTGAACTCGAAGCCCTGGATGAAGCGCCGCACCCGGGGAATGCGCTGCAGCGCGCGCATCACCATGTCCCGGGCGCTGGCCACCCAGCGGTTGCGCGCGAGGAACAGGTGCCCCACGCGCACACACAGCTTCTGCACCGCCTCCACGTGCGGACGACGCTCCTCCTCGTAGGTGTCCAGCAGCGACGCCGGCGCCAGCCCCTGCACCACGCGCTGAATCTTCCACGCCAGGTTGGACGCGTCGCGCATGCCCGACACCAGGCCCTGGCCCATGAAGGGCGGCATGGTGTGCGCCGCGTCCCCCAGCAGGAACACGTTGCCGTCGCGCCAGCGCGCCGCGTTGAGGCAGTGGAACGTGTACACCTGCGCGCGCTCCACGTGCACCCGCGCCGGGTCGATGTAGGGCTCCAGCAGCTTCTTGATGGTCTCCGGGCGCTCCATCTCCTCGCGCGTCTCGCCCGGCATCAGCATGAACTCCCACCGGAACTGCCCCACCGCGCCCGTGGCGACGAAGGCCGGACGCTTCGGGTCGCACACGAAGCGGCACAGCTCCGGCGCGTCGCCCTCCACCTGCCCGGACACCGCCAGCCACGGCTCGCCGTACGCCCGGCCCGCCATCTTGATGTTCAGCGCCTTGCGCACCGGGCTGCGCGCCCCGTCGCACGCCAACAGGAAGCGGCCCCGCACCGTGCGCGTCTCCCCCTTCTCCACCAGGCGGTAGCGCACCGTCACCCCGGCGCCGTCCTGCTCCAGGGACTCCACGCTCGCGCCCAGCTGCAGCGTCACGTGAGGGAAGCGCTCCAGCCCGCCGCGCAGCACCCCCTCCACCAGCGGCTGGTGGAAGAACCACAGCGGCGAGTACCCGAAGCCGAAGTCCGCCGAGCTGGTGTGCACCTCCGCGAAGCGCCTGCCCGTCTCGCCCACATATTCAGCGAAATGGTTCTGCCGCATGTCCTTCTGCAGCTCGGCGCCCAGCCCCGTGGACTGGTAGATGCGCAGCCCCTCGTCGTCGCAGGAGAACGCCCGCGGTTGTCCATGCGGCGCCAGGTCCTGCTCCAGCACCAGCGTGCGCACGCCCAGCGAGCCCAGCAGATTGCTTGTCAGTGCTCCCACGGGACCGCAGCCGCTGATGATGACATCGACCTCCATGTCGGCCTGCTGCTTGTCACAAACCATTGCGACCCCCGTGGTTCACCAGTCTGGCTTGATTCATAACGAACGAGGTGTGACCAGGGTGTGACCGCACAGGTCGATTCGCAATGCTGTCCGCTCGTGGCGGCGAGCTGCCGTGTACTGGGAATTCGAGCCGCACCGCGTGATGAAAGCCACCCTGCCTGGGTTAATCCCTACCCGCGAGGGAGCGTCCGGTGCGACGTGTTACGTTAGGCAAGACACGCTCTTCCCTTCTTGGAACCTCGGAGGCCATGGCAGGCGACGACGCGGCAGGGACGCCAGTCTTTCATCTCGCGCTGCTCGGCGAGGCCCGCCTGCGGCATGGCGGCGCCCATCTGCCGTTGGAGCGCCGCACCGCGGCCGTGCTGACATGGCTGGCATTGGAAGGGCCGCATCCGAAGTACCGCCTCGCGGGCCTGTTGTGGGCCGAGTCGAGCGAAGCCACGGCCCGCAACAACATGCGTCAGCTGTTGCGCCGGCTGCGGCTGTCGGTGGGCGCGGAGCTGGTGCAGGGCACGGACGTGCTGTCGCTCGTGGAGGGCGTCACCATCGACGCCGCGGAGCTGCAGGCCCACGTGCTGGCCGGACGTCACGCGCAGGCGCTCGCGCTGGAGGGCGTGCTGCTGGGCGCGCTGGAGTTCGACGACTGCCCGGAGTTCCAGGCGTGGCTGGAGAGCGCGCGGGAGCGGCTGGACAAGCTGCGCCGCCGCGCCGCGTCCGCGGAGTCGGAGGCCAAGGAGCGCGCGGGGGACCTGTCCGGCGCGCTGGTGCTGGCGGAGAAGCTGCTCGCCATGGACCCGTACTCGGAGGAGGCGTGGCGCCGGCTGATGCGGCTGCACTACATCGCCGGGGACAGGATGGCCGCGCTCAACGCCTTCGAGCGCTGCCGTCGCCTCCTGCGCGAGGAACTGGACACGCAGCCCTTGCCCCAGACGGTGGCCCTGGCGCGGGAGATAGAGCGCGGCCATCCTGTCCCCGGCGATGTAGTGCAGCCG
>NZ_SRLW01000118.1:0-28436 GCF_006518215.1 Myxococcus sp. AB025B | reverse complement strand
GCCGGGGAGGGCGCGCAGACGGGGCTTCTTGGCGGCGGAGCGTGGGGAGCGGGCCATGGCGACGGCTTCGCCTTCTACCTCCCACTCCCGCCTGGAGCCACCCTTGACGCGTGGGGGGGCATCGGTTACGCGCCTGCTCGCCCGGCTCCCTCGGAGTCGACCCCATCCCTCGCCCTCATTCGCGGGCCCATCCAGGAGAGTGAACAGATGAAGTTCTTCATCGACAGCGCGGACGTGGAGGAGATTCGCAAGGCCCACGCGATGGGCTGCGTGGACGGCGTGACGACGAACCCCTCGCTGCTGGCCAAGGTCGGCCGCGGCCTCGAGGAGACCATCCGGGAGATCTGCTCCATCGTCGACGGCCCCATCAGCGCCGAGGCCGTCTCCCTGGACGCCGAAGGCCTCATCGCCGAGGGTCGCACCCTGGCGAAGATCCACGACAACGTCGTGGTGAAGATTCCCATGGGCGTCGAGGGCGTGAAGGCCGTCAAGGCGCTCACCGCCGAGGGCATCCGCACCAACGTCACCCTCATCTTCTCCGCCAACCAGGCCCTGCTGTGCGCCAAGGCCGGCGCCACCTACGTGTCGCCCTTCGTCGGCCGGCTGGACGACATCTCCCAGGACGGCATGGAGCTCATCTCCAACATCCTGGAGATTTATCAGAACTATGACTTCGACACGCAGGTGCTCGTCGCCAGCGTGCGCAACCCCGTCCACGTGCTCCAGTCGGCTCGCATGGGCGCCCACGTCGCCACGCTGCCGTACAACGTCATCACCCAGCTGGCCAACCACCCGCTGACCGACGCGGGCATCAAGAAGTTCCTCGCGGATTGGGAAAAGGTCCCCAAGGCCGCGAAGTAATCACGTGCCTCGTCCCCGGGTGCCAGAGGACAGGCCCCCGGGGCGCCGGCCGACCCCCCGCGCACCACCCACTTCCCAGGCGGGTTGGGCTGGAGATTTCTCGTGACGGCATGTATTCGTTGACTCCCGAGTCAACACGTCGACCCCATCACGAGGAATCTCATGGAATTCGAGCTCTCCGAGGACCAGCGCGCGCTGCAGCAGACGGCGCGGAAGTACGCCCGCGAGGTCGTCCGCCCCAAGGCGGCGCACTACGATGAGACGGCGACGTTCCCTCGGGACCTGCTGGCCACCGCGTTCGAGCTGGGCCTGCTGAACATGGCCATCCCGTCCGAGTACGGCGGGGTGGGCCTGTCGCACCTGGACCAGACCATCGTCGCGGAGGAGCTCAGCTGGGGCTGCGCGGGGGTGGCCACGTCCATCATCGCCAACGACCTGGCCAACCTGCCCATCATCCTCGCCGCCACGGAGGAGCAGAAGAAGCGCCTGCTCGGCCACTTCGCCGAGAAGCTGAAGTTCTCCTCGTTCTGCCTCACCGAGCCCGAGGCCGGCAGTGACGTGGCCAACATGCAGACCACGGCGCGCCGCGAGGGTGACGAGTACGTCATCAACGGCGCGAAGTGCTTCATCACCAATGGCGGTCACGCCGAGCAGTACACGGTGTTCGCCACCGTGGACAAGGCGAAGAAGCACAAGGGCATCACCTGCTTCGTCGTCGAGGGCCGCCCCAAGGGGCTGTCCGTCAGCAAGCACGAGAACAAGATGGGCCAGCGCGCCAGCGACACCGTGTCGCTCACGTTCGAGGACGTGCGCGTGCCGGTGCAAAACCGCATCGGCGAGGAGGGCCAGGGCTTCGCCATCGCCATGGCCACGCTGGACAACAGCCGCCCGCTGACCGCCATGTTCTCCGTGGGCATCGCCCGCGCCGCGCTCGAGCACTCCATGGAGTACGCCTCGCAGCGCAAGACGTTCGGCAAGCCCATCATCGAGCACCAGGCCATCCAGTTCATGATTGCCGACATGGCCATGAACACCCACGCGGCCCGCATGCTCACCTACGAGAGCGCGTGGCTGTTGGACCAGGGCAAGCGCAACACCCTCCAGTCCAGCTACGCCAAGTCCTTCGCCGCCGACATGGCCATGAAGGTCGCCACCGACGCGGTCCAGGTCTACGGCGGCTACGGGTACATCAAGGAGTACCCCGTGGAGAAGCTGATGCGCGACGCGAAGCTCATCCAGGTGTACGAGGGGACCAGCCAGGTCCAGCGCCTCGTCATCGCTCGAGAACTGTTCAAGTAGAAAAGCAGAACTGGGCCCGGCGGCCGTTTCCCGTTGCCGCCGTGGTGCCCGGATGCCTATTAACCCAGGCCGTTCGCGCGTCGCGTCAATCCAAGCGCGCCGGACTGTTTTCCAGCCTTCTAAAACGCCTCCCGCAAGGAGAAGCCGCCGTGAAGATCCTCGTCACCGCCAAGCGCGTGGAAGACCCCGAGTCGAAAATCAAGGTGAAGCCCGATGGCTCGGGCATCGTCCAGGAGGGGCTCAAGTACAAGATCAACCCCTTCGACGAGATTGGCGTGGAGGAAGGCCTCCGGCTCGTCGCCAAGCACCAGGGTGAAGTGGTGGTGGTGTCCATCGGCGGCAAGGAGGTGCAGGAGCAGCTGCGCCACGCGCTGGCCATGGGCGCGCACCGCGCCGTGTGGGTGAACCACACGGGCCCGTTGGATCAGCTGGGCATCGCCGGCCTGCTGCAGAAGGTGACCGAGAAGGAGAAGCCGGACCTGGTCATCCTGGGCAAGCAGTCCATCGACGACGACCAGAACCAGGTGGGCCAGTACCTGGCCGAGTTCCTGGGCTGGGGCCAGGCCACGTTCGCCTCCAAGGTGGAGTCGCTGGAGAGCGCCGAGGAGAAGAACAAGGAGCCGGCCGTCAAGCTCACCGCGGACAAGAAGGCCGTCCAGGTGGTGCGCGAGGTCGACAACGGGCTGGCCACGCTGGAGTGCCAGCTGCCCGCCGTCGTCACCACGGACCTGCGCCTGAACCAGCCGCGCTACGCGAGCCTGCCGGGCATCATGAAGGCCAAGAGCAAGCCCATCGAGGAGCTGACGCCGGCGGGGCTTGGCGTGGACGTGGCCCCGAAGATCCAGGTCCTGAAGCTGGCGTCTCCGCCCGCGCGCAAGGCCGGCATCAAGGTGCCGGACGTGGCCACGCTGGTGGACAAGCTGCGCAACGAGGCGAAGGTCGTCTAACCCTCTCGGAAGATACGGAGACACTCCAATGCCAATCGTTCTCATCGTCGCCGAGCAGCAGCCGGACGGGAACCTCCGCAAGGCCTCCCTGAACGCCATCACCGCGGGCAAGCAGCTGGCGGACAAGGCCGGGGCGGAGTTGCACATCGCCATCCTCGGCAAGGACCCGGCCAAGGTGGCCGAGGAGCTCAAGGGCACCGGCGCCAAGGCCGTGCACGTGGGCGCCGCCGCCGAGCTGGAGCACTACCTGGCGGAGACGTACGCCCCCGCGCTCGCCGCGCTCGCCACCGAGCTCAAGGCGGACTTCGTGGGCATGGCGTCCACCGCGCAGGGCAAGGACCTGATGCCCCGCCTCGCCGCGCGTCTGAAGGCCGCCATGGCCACGGACATCACGGGCCTGGGGGGCTCGGGCGCGGACATCATCTTCAACCGCCCGATGTGGGCCGGCAACGTGTTCGCCGAGGTGAAGCTCAACACGCCGGTCAAGGTGTTCACCGTGCGCGCCACCGAGTTCACCGCGGCCGCCGGTGGCCAGGGCGCCGCCGAGGTGAAGACCTTCGCTCCGAAGATTGAAGCCTCCAAGACGAAGTTCGTCGAGTTCAAGGAAGTGAAGAGCGCTCGCCCGGAGCTGACCGAGGCGCGCGTCGTCATCTCCGGTGGCCGTGGCACCAAGGGCGACTTCAAGGAGATTGAGGCGCTGGCCGATGACCTGGGCGCCGCGGTGGGCGCGTCCCGCGCGGTGTGCGATGCGGGTTGGGTTCCCAACGACCTGCAGGTCGGTCAGACGGGCAAGGTCGTGGCGCCGGCGCTGTACATCGCCGCGGGCATCAGCGGCGCCATCCAGCACCTGGCGGGCATGAAGAGCTCGAAGACCATCGTCGCCATCAACAAGGACGCCGAGGCTCCCATCTTCCAGGTGGCGGACTACGGCATCGTCGCGGACCTCTTCAAGGTCCTCCCCGAGCTACGCTCGGAGCTGCAGAAGCTGAAGTAGCGCTTCGGGCCCGTTCGGGCTGACGAGGGGCGGGAGTGGGGACCTCCGGGTTCCCACGCTCGCCCCTTCGTCGTTTCCGGGGGCACACCCGACGGCGGGCGAGCACGCCCCCGTGGGCTTGCAGGGGCGCAGGGCGGGCGAGGCTCATGGTCGCGAGGCACTCGCCCCACGCCCCGTGGGCTTCCAGGGGGATGGCGCGGACGGGGCGCATGCCCGCGCGCCGTTCGCGTTGTTACAGCTCGATGTCGCTGTCGCGGCCGCCGCGGGCCGGGACGTTCTCGTCGGCGCCGGGAGGCTCGGGCGGAGGCGGCAGCGGCTCGTCGTCCTCGGGCGTCTCCTCGCTGGGGAACGCGTCGGGGGCGTCAGGTGCGTCGTCGCGCAGGTCGATGCGGCTGCCGTCCTCGAGCTCCACGACGAGCGTGTCGTAGCGCCACTCGTCCTCGCCCTGCTTCGTCGCGTCGATGAAGAGCGTGCCGTCGGCCTGCGGGCCATCCAGGGGGATGGTGAACTTCGCGTGCGTCTGGCCGTTGATGGACTGGACCGCCGACTGCTTCGGCAGGCCCGTCTGGATGGGAGTGCCCAGCGCGCGCCGCACCTGCGCGTCGGACTGGGCGATGGCCACCGCGTCCGTGTACGCGCCCATGTTGCTCAGCGACTTCACGCCGAGCCCCACCAGCGCGAAGCCCAGGCAGCCGCACGAGGCCAGCAGGCCCAGGCAGCCCACGGGCACCACCCACTTCCAGTTCCGACTCCACCAACCCCGCTGCGGCACCAGCGAGCCCTCGGGCGTCGCGTCCATGACCTCACTCCTCCTTGCGCCGCCCTCCGGCCGGTGGGTGGCGTCCTCCTCTTAGCGGGACGGCGAGGCGTCGGATAGGGGCCGGGGCCGGGTCGGTTGGTGTGGGAGAGCGGAGGGGCTACATTCCGGCGGACGAGGGGAAGGCACGAGCAGGGCCGGACTTCCCTGGAGGTGGCGTGTGCCGCCGCGGAAGTCGCCTTCCACCGAGGTGCTGCTGGACGTGCTGAGGGCGCTGCCACCCGGGCAGAAGCTCTGGGTGCGCGGTGTGGGCGGGGGCCTGTTCCCGCTGTTGCGCGCCGGTGACTCGGTGCGGGTGCTGCGCTGCGGGCCGGACGAGACGGCGCGCGGTGATGTGGTGCTGGTGCGCCAGGGGAGGATGCTGACGGCCCAGGTGGTGGTGGCCACCCAGCCGTGGAGCACGGCGCCGCTGCTGGGCACCGAGGAGCGGTCGGACGGGGAGCTGCTGGGGCGCGCCGTCGCCCTGCGGCGTGGAAGGTGGCTGCTGCCGCTGCCCCGGCCCTTGGGTCCGGCGCTGTGGGTGACGCAGTGGACGCTGGCGTCCGCGTGGGCACAGCCCCGGACCCGGCTAGTCTATCGGGGCGTGCGGGACTTCTTCTTCTCCAACTGGTCCAGGCCCCTGCGGCGCCACCTGGTGGGGCCGCTGGAGATACGCCTGCTGCGGGCCGAGGATTTGGACGCGCTCGTCACCTTCGCGAGCGAGCGCCTGGTCGTCTCCGCCAGCTTCCTGCGCCGGCAGCTCCAAGAGCGCTGGGGCCTGGAGCCGACCCAGCGGCGGGGGGCGGCGGCGGGCGCGCTGGACTCGAAAGGGCGGCTGCACGGCTTCGCGTGGGTGGACTCGTATCGCCAGGAGGGGCTGCCCTTGGATGGCGTCTGGGTGCGCTCGCTGGTGGTGGCGCCGCAGGCCCGGCGGATGGGCGTGGCCACGCAGCTGCTCGAGTGCCTGCTGGAGGAGTCCCACCGACAGGGTGAGCCCAGCGTGCAGGCGGACGTGGACGAGGACAACGCCGCGTCGCTGAAGACCTTCGAGGGCCTGGGCTTCCGCCTCGCCACGGAGGCGCTGACCCGGCGCACGAACGAGGCGTGGGACGCGGCGGGGCGCTCCAAGCGCCTGGTCGTCCTGGAGCGGGCCTCCGCGCCCTGACGCGACGGGGGTTGCGCGGCACGCCGGGGTAGGCGAAACGTCGTGCCCTCCGTGAGCGCCTCGACTCCCGACAGCCTGGGCCGTGAGCCGTCCTTCCTGGGGAGACTCCGCGGTCTCCAGGCGGACGGCGCGCTCGTCTTCATCACCCTCATCTGGGGTGTCACCTTCGTGGTGGTGAAGGACGCGCTGAGCTACGCGGACCCGTTCACCTTCCTGTCGCTGCGCTTCGGGGTGGGCGCGGTGGCGCTGAGCGCGCTCGCGGGCCGGCAGGTGCTGAACCCGAGGAACCTGCGTCACGGCGCGCTGCTGGCGACGTTCCTGTTCCTGGGCTTCGCGCTCCAGACGTGGGGGCTGACGTTCACCACGCCGTCGCGCTCGGCGTTCATCACCGGGATGTGCGTGCTGTTCGTCCCGCTGCTGACGCTGCTGGTGTTCCGGCGGGCGCCGAAGCCCGCGGCGCTGGTGGGCGTGGCGCTGTCGGCGGCGGGGCTCTACCTGCTCACGCGGCCGGCGCCGGGGGAGGGGGGCGGGTGGTTGAACCTGGGGGAGATGTTGTCGCTCGGCTGCGCGGTGGCGTACGCGGCGCACATCACCTTCACGGAGCGGTACGCGTCGAAGGAGGGCGTGCTGGGGATGGTGGCGGTGCAGCTGTGGGGCGTGGCGCTGATGTCCGCGGCGTGCCTGCCCTTCGTCACGCGCAGGGTGGAGTGGCAGCCCTCGCTGGTGATGGCGGTGCTGGTGTGTGGGCTGTTGCCCAGCGCGTTCGCCATCAGCGTGCAGACGTGGGCGCAGGCGCGCACGTCCGCGGTGCGCGCGGCGGTCATCTACGCGCTGGAGCCGGTGTTCGCGTCCATCTACTCGGTGGTGCTGGGCTACGAGCGGCTGGGCGCGCCGGAGGCGATGGGCGGCGGGCTCATCCTCCTGGGTGTGCTGGTGGCGGAGCTGGGCTCACCGGCCTGGGCGTGGTGGAGGTCACGCACAGTCCAGGGGCCGGGCTGACGCCCTCCGAGCGGGCATGCGGCGGGCCGAAGAGAAGCGGCGCGCCGGGCCCGTGACGCGCTATATCCGCGAGCCTTCCCATGAGCGTGGAGCTGCGTCGAAACGGGATGCACCTGACGGGCACCCTCCTGTCCCTGGACGCGAAGCGCAAGTCGCCGTTGTGCTTCGTGAGCCATGGGCATTCGGACCACATCGCCCGGCATGAGCGCACCATCGCCACGGCGGCGACGCTGCGCTTCATGGAGCATCGGCTGGGGCCGGTGAGCGCGCCCCTGGCCGCGCCGTACCGTCGGCCGTTCGAGCTGGGGCCGTTGGTGTTGGAGCTGCTGCCGGCGGGGCACATCCTGGGCAGCGCGCAGCTTCGAGTCATCCGCTCGGATGGTCGGCGCGTGGTCTACACGGGGGACTTGAACGTGGTGCCGTCGCTGACGGCCGAGGCGACGGAGGTGGCCGAGTGCGACACGCTCGTCATTGAGTCGACCTTCGGGCATCCGCGCTATCGCTTCCCGCCGCGTGACGAGGTGATGGGGCAGGTGGAGGCGTGGGTGCGTCGGCAGCTCGAGCGGGGTGCGGTGCCGGTGGTGCTCGGGTATCCGCTGGGCAAGAGCCAGGAGTCGATGAAGTTCCTCGCGGGCCGAGGGTTCTCGCTGGTGGCGCACCCGTCCATCTACGAGGTGGCCCGGCTCTACGGAGAGCTGGGGGTGCCGATTGAAAACCTGCGCTGCTACACGGGGACGGTGGAGCCGGGCGAGGTGCTGTTCTTCCCGCCGCACCAGGCGCGAGGTGGGGCGCTGGCGCACCTGTGGCCTCGGGGGACGGCGGTGTTGACGGGGTGGGCGATGGACCCGGGGGCGGCGCGGCGCTACGGCGCGGACGTGGCGTTCCCGGTGTCGGACCACGCGGACTTCCCGTCGTTGAAGGCGTATGTGAAGGCGACGGGGGCGAGCGAGGTGATTACGTGCTTCGGCTTCGCGGAGGAGCTGGCGCAGGCGCTGCGGGACGACGGGGTGGATGCCCGGCCACTCGGGGGCAAGCCGCAGCAGCTCGCGTTGCTGTGAAGCGGTAGGGGAGCGGAGTAGAAGAGGGGCATGCCTCCGTCTCCGCAGCTCTTCGGCCGCGCGGTCCGAGTCCTGGTGTGCACCGAGCAGAAGACCTTCGTCACGCGCGAGCTGGCGGAGGTGCGCGTGACGTTCGAGGGCATCGACGGGGACAGGCACGCGGGGCACACGCGCCCGGCGGACGTGCGCACGCCCTGGTATCCGAAGGGGACGCCCATCCGGAACACGCGGCAGCTGTCGCTGGTGTCGGCGGAGGAGCTGGCGGTGGTGGCCCAGACGCTCGGCATCCCCAAGGTCCTGGCGTCGTGGCTGGGAGCGAACCTGGAACTGGTGGGCATCCCCCGGCTGACGTTCCTGCCACCGGGCTCGCGCATCTTCTTCCCCGAGGACGCGGTGCTGGCGGTGGAAGGGGAGAACGAGCCCTGCATCGGGCCGGGCAAGGTGATTGGCGAGCACCATCCAGACAAGGAGAAGCTCGCGAGCCGCTTCGTGAAGGCCGCGTGGGAGAAGCGGGGGCTCGTGGCCTGGGTGGACCGGCCCGGCGTCATCCGCGCGGGAGATGAAGTCCGCGTGATGCTGCCGAAGCCGGTGACGTACGTGTTGCCCGAGCGATAAGCGCTACGAACGCGCTCTGGTTCTTGTCGTATCGCCCGGAGTGGAGTTCGGGCGTGATGCGATGCGGTGCCCGTCATTTCATGGAGAGGAAATGCTCGATTCGCCGCGACGCGGGGTGGCAGTCGTTCGGGTAGGCGGCATGTGGCTGCTGCTCGCCATCGCTCTTTCGGTAGCGGGTTGTGCGACGACCTCCGCGGGTTCTGGCGGAGGTGTCTGGCTGGGACGTGGCGCCCTCTCGCCAGAGGACGAGACCGCGATGCGGCGGGCCTCCGAGGCAGAGGTCTCTCGGGTTGTCGAACAGGTGGGAGCGGCTGTCGCCGACATCGGCTCGGTAGGGGCCCATCTGACGCTGACGTTCTGGTTGGAGCGAGGTGCCCTGACCTGGACGAGTTATGAGTCGCGCGAGCGAACCGGGCTCCGCGGACGTCCGGTTTCCTTGGCGGACACGAAAGCTGCGCTGAGAGACGTGCTTGCTGGCTACGGCATGGAGCGCACGGGGCAGGTGGTGTTGTCGCTGCATCGGGACGAGGCCGAGTGGCGGGTGGACTATGCGTTCCATCGACACGCGGAGCGACCGCCCGAGGCCAGGACGCTCCCAGTGCATTGGGGAGACGATGCTGAACGCGATGCTGTTCCAGAGGAACTGGCGCGCCTTCTGGCCGGGGTGGGGGCTCCCCGGAGTGGTGAGGCCTGGCTGGAGGCTGACGCGGCGCTAGAAGACGGTCGCCTGGCGCAGTGGGAGTTGCACCGCTTCCAGGTGACTCGGAGTGGAGCAGGCAGTTCCTCAGGGGTGCCGCCTCGGCTTGCTCATGAAGTGGGGCGGCTGGCTCGAGCGTTTCAGGAGGGCCTGGGGGAGCGCACCGTCCGGTTTGGAATCCGGTTGGCGCAAGGGGACGGCGGAGGGTGGGTGGAGTCCGCGCGAGTTGTCGATTTCACGCCGCCGCAGGGACTCGAGCCAGAGGTCGCGGCCGAATACCGTGCGATGCACGAAGACATCTTGCGACGGTGGCGCGAAGGCGTCTCGGATGGTTTCACCTGGTTGGCGCAGCGGGGCGTGCAGGAACTGGCGCTCTGGTACGTGGGCGCCATCGCCATCAAGGGAGCTGGCATCCTCGCCGTGCGTGGCGGTGGTGTCGTTCGCAAGGCGCTCCAGCAAGGCAAAGAGGCTGCGAGCGGCTGGCTGCGGACGATGTTGTCCCGTGTTCCCCAGAGCGAGGGCCGTGCTTTCGAGCGATTGTGGGCGAAGGTCCAACTCGAAGGGGAGCGGGCTCTCACCACGAGCGAACGCAGTGAGTTGCGCGCGCTCATGGCCCGCATCGAGAAGCTGGCGTCTACGCCGCTCGACCTGGGCGAGAAGCACGGACTGCGAAAGGCCGCGCGAGCCGCCTACAAGAAGGTCCACCCCGACCTGGCCGCCACCATGGATGCGTTCCCCGAGCGCTACCCGGTCCATCATCGGCGCCCCCTGGAATACGCACATTTGTTCCCTGCCGAGGACATCAATGCATCGAGTCGGCTCGCCGTGGTCCAGGACTTCATTCACGAGCGGGTCAGTCGACTCTGGACGAAGTTTCGGACAGCGCATCGCACCGCGACGCGTGACGAGGTCGAAGCGGCGACGAGGGTCATCGACTCGCATTTCGAGTCCTGGTACCACCGTGTCGATGTCCCCCGAGGAGAGCAGGTCTTCATCGAACGGGCGGAGCAGGCGGCGCTCGAAGCGTTGAGGGCTCGCTTCCCGATGGTGAACTGAGTGGGAGCTGGACGATGACGCAGCCCGCACTGCCTGGATTCGACCGGTTGCTCGCCGTGTGCAGACAGGCATCGCTCGAGATGCTGCTGACGCCTCCCGCCCGGCATCCACTCCGGGAGGGACACCGTGTCGCCGGACATGTCCTGGACCCGCTGCTGGCGGCCTTCTATGCGCGGTCTGGCAGCGCGAGGTTCGCGGAGGACGTCTATCTCCTCCGCGTCAACGAGGAGGAGAACCAGCTCGAGGAAAAGAACCAGTGGTGGCGCGAGAGTTGGCAGGAGCGACTGGGTTTGTCGGTCTGCGTCTTCGGTGGTGAAGCCTCCCTGGCGTACTACTTCGCTACGGTTCCTGGTCTCGCGGACGCGCGGGGATGCCAGCCTGTCGTCGAGGTGAGTACCTACGAGCTCGATGGGCCGGCCGTCATGCCGCTCGCCTCGACAGTGGACCGCTTCTTCGACCTGTATGCGCGCTATCTGGAAGCGCTCGTCTCACACGAGGACTACGCGGAGCGTGGTTATGCGGCGCTCGGGTTTCCCTGGCAAGTTCCGCACCTGGTTGCACGCGATGAGCACCTCGTTCGCCTCATCGAAGAAGGTCGCTTTGATTTCCCGCAGGCAGGTCACGAAGCTCGTGCCTGGGCGCTCCGGGTCATCGAGGCCCATCGACTCATCATGTGAGGGTGGAGCCGCTGCTGCTCAGGTGACCCAGGTCGTGCTCGCCGCGTGGGACAGATGTACGCGCTGGAGGAAGCGCCGCATGTGGAAGGCGATGTCGTTCAGGTGCGTCTCCAGCGCCCAGTGTCCCGCGTCGAGCATGTGCAGCTCCGCGTCCGGCACGTCGCGCAGGTACGCGCGCCCAGCGCCCTCGGGCATGTAGCCGTCGTGGGGCCCCCATAGAACCAGCGTGGGCGGACGGTGCTCACGCAGGTACGCCTGATAGCGCGGCATCCACGCGAGCGTCGTACGTTGGTCCTCCAGCAGGTGGACCAGGTTCATGCGCCGGTCGAAGCGCTGCACCAGCGCCCAGTGGAGCGTCCACAGGTCCGGGCTGATGCGGTCGACGAGATGCTCGGGAATCTCGCCGATGAACTCGTCCTTGAAGCCCTCCTCGCTCACCGCGGCCACCAGCTTCCTGCGGCCCTCCGGTGTGGGGTTCGCCCACTGCTCCTTCAGCATCCGGTACTTGGGGCCGAACTGGTCCTCGTAGATGTCGCCGTTCTGGATGATGAGCGCGGCGACACGCTCCGGTGCATGCAGCGCGAGGCGGAAGCCGAACTGTGAGCCGTAGTCATGCAGGTACAGCGCGTAGCGCGTGAGCCCCAGTGTCTCCACGAAGCGCTCGAGGAAGCGCGCGTATCCATCGAACGTGTAGCTGAACCGGCGGGGTGACGGCGTCGCGCTGTAGCCGAAGCCTGGTGCATCCGGCGCAATCAATCGCCACGAGTCCGAGAGCGCGGGCAGCAGGTTTCGGAACTGGAAGGACGAGCACGGATAGCCATGGGGCAGCAGCACCACGGGCGCGTCCTCGGGCCCTGCCTCACGGTAGAAAATCTCGAGGCCATCCACGTCCACCGTCTTGTGCTGGACCGCCGGCATGCTGGCTCCTCCCCCGGATGTCGCGGACAAGCTGGGCATCACTCAGCCCTCTCGTGAGCACCTTGTGGAGAGCATCCGCCTGGTCGCCTGGGGACCCTGCGGACTGGCGTGGGAGGCTGCTCAGTCCAAGATCCAGTCGATGAATCGCGGGGTGCTGAAGAACGCGAACACCGTCGTGGCGAGGCACAGCGCCGTGCCCAGGATGAGCGCGCGAGAGATTCGATGGCGCTCCTGGAAGAGGCGATAGCCGATGCGAGGCACCGCGACCAGCGCGATGGGATAGAGCATCAGCGCTTCGCAGCCGGGGACATACCCGACCGAGCCGTACGGATGCATCAGCCCGGCGGGGTCGAAGTCCCAGGTGCGCGCCTCACCCATGTAGGCGCGATAGATGCCCAGCGCGTAATACGGGAAGTTCCTCAACCCGATGACGCAGATGCACAGCAGCAGGCTCACTTGAAACAACGCGAGCCCGAGGTGCATGTGTCTCCTCTTCCATGCGAGGAGCGCGAAGGGCATCGAGAAGAGTGGAACCCAGGACCCAATCGCGATGAGCCACCATCGCACGGGGAACATCGGGTCCTCCCTGTGCGGAGCGTTGTAGGGACCGTCGACGTAGATGCGCTCGAAGGGCACCATCGACATCGCGTAGGGCACGGCTGCGAACAGGACGACGGCGAGCAGCAACTGCGCCATCAGTCCCCACCTGGACCATCCATCCAGCGGCACCGCCGACACCCGAGCGTCGTCGACCATCCCCCGAGCGTGCGCGAGCCACGCGCGCACCGTCAACCGCGCCCCCAAACACCGCGGGGCCGCCAGGTCCCGAAGAGGGAACCCCAGCGGCCCCGAGGGCTCACACCGTGCAACGCGCCGTCACTCCTCCGGCGACTGGACGATGAGCTTCTCCTTGCCACACACGTCACAGCGCAGGTGGATGAACAGGTCCCCGTCGCTCTCCTCGGGCACCTCGCCCTCGGGCACGCCGAGCTCCGCCTTCGCCAGCGCCGCCACCTTGGTCGGGATGTCCTCCGCCCTCAGCGACTGCACGTACGTCATCTCCCGGTTGTCGCACTCGCGCGTCTCCGGGCCGTTCAGCCACGACGGCTCCATCCCCTCCGGCAGCCGGCTCACCAGCTCCAGGTTGGTCACCGACTCGGCCAGGTACGCCAGCCGGCGCAGCCGCGCCTCCTCGGGCAGCGCCGAGAAGACCTGGAAGCCCTCGAACAGCGCGTCACGGTCCTCGCCCGTCGCCTCACGCGCCAGCTGCATCGAGAACTCGCTCGACTCCAGCGCCTCGTCCCAGTTGTTCTCCGGGTTGAAGCCCGCCTCCAACAGCGCCGTGTACAGCTGCGTCGCCGCCAGCCGCTGCCGCGCCACCGGCAGGTGCTCCACCACCTCGTGCGTCAGCCGCAGCTCCAGGAGCGCGCCCGTCGTCCGCGGGTCGATGGAGCCCGTCAGGTCATCCACCTCCACCTCCTCGCGCAGCGCCTTCTTCAGCACCTGCGCCGCGGAGAAGCGGAACAGCGGCACCACGCCCACCTCGCGCAGGTACATGGCGCCCACCGCCGCGTCCTTCGCGCCCAGGTGCAGCGCCTTCTGCGCCTTCTCCACCACCGAGCTGTCCGCCAGCGGCTTCTTGTTCTCCAGCCGCGTCTTCACCGCCTCGCGGTAGAGCGTCTCCAGCGAGCTGCCCGGCGGCATCCGCTGCGGCACCAGCGGCCTCAAGCCCGGCACGTCCAACACCCACAACGGCGGCATCGCCAGGCGCTTCAGGCCCCGGAAGAACAACGAGCCGGGCGGGTCCTGCGGCTTGAACGGAGGCAGCTCCTCCTGCGTGGGCTCACCCTGTAGCAGCGCCGAGGCCTGCACCCCGAGCGCCTTCTCCCGCTGTTCGCGGGTGAACGCCGTGATTCCCTGGGCCGGCGGAGGCGGCGGAGGCGGGGCCTCCTCTCCGTCCAGACCGACGACGCGGTCCATGTCCACGTCGTCCATCTCCAGGTCATCCAGACCCTTGGCGCCCGTGAAGTCACAGCGCAAGAGCTTCAGCTTCTCGAAGGTCGCGCCCTCGAGGTTCGCACCCCGGAAGTCACAGTCCTGCAGCCGTCCGCCGTGGAAATAGGCGTTCGACAGGTCCGAGTCCCGGAAGTTGATTTTGGACAGATCGCACCGCTCCCACTCGGAGCCCACGAGCCCGAGGCCCGACAGGTCCGCGTTCGCGGAGAAAAGTTGCGTGAAGGTGGCGCCAGTGTGCTCGGTCGGGACCTGACCGCCCTTGCGCAGTCGGTTCCACTCGGCCGACCCGTTCTGGAGGAGCTTCTCGATACTGGGGGCTTTCGGCATGGACCGGGGATTATTCGTATGGTCTGGTCCGCGCGCCAGCACAAATGATCGAGTACCGAATCGAGACCGACACCGCCGGGATGCGCCTGGACAAGCACCTGCGCAAGCGCCTTCCCACCGTCCCCGTCAGCCACCTGTTCAAGATGATTCGCACCAAGAAGGTGCGGGTGAACGGGAAGCGCGCCCAGCCCGAGCAGTTGCTCGCCGAAGGAGACGTGCTCACCATCCGGGGCGACGAGCAGACGCTCAAGGGGGAGGACCGTCCGAAAGTGGACCGTCCACCCCCGCCGGTGGACCCCAGCCGGCTGGTGATTCTCAGAGAGGACGATTGGCTGATGGCGGTGGACAAGCCCAGCGGGATGGCCGTCCATACCGGCTCCGGAATCACGGGGGGCACGCTGGTGGACTACGTGCGCGCCTACCTGGGCCCCAAGGCCGTCCGCAACGACTTCACCGCGTCCCCCGCCCACCGGCTGGACCGGGAGACCTCCGGCGTCATCCTGGTCGCCAAGCGGCGCCCGGCGATGGTGCACTTCACGGAGGTCTTCACCCACGGGCTCTCCAAGAAGCGCTACCTCACCCTGGTGAAGGGGAAGATGCCCAAGGAGTCCGGCGTCATCGACCTGCCCCTGTCGGAGCACCAGCAGACGGCCGAGTCCAAGGCCCGCCGCGGGGTGAACATGCAGGAGGCCCTCACCCGGTGGAAGGTCGTCAAGCAGTCTGGCGAGGTGGCGCTCCTGTCCTGCGCCATCGAGACCGGGCGCACCCATCAGATAAGAAGGCACCTGGCGGCCATCGGGCACCCGGTGGTCGGCGACAAGAAGTACGGCGACTTCGCCTTCAACCGCGACGTGCAGGCGCGCTGGGGGCTCAAGCGGTTGTTCCTGCATGCCGAGCGCATCGAATTTCCCCACCCGGAGGGCGGTGGCAAGGTGGCCGTGGAGGCCCCCCTCCCACCCGAGCTCCGAGACGTGCTCAAGCGGGCCGCGTTGCTGCCCTGAGGCATTGGAAGCCCGCGAGGTTTCGAAACACGTATGTCCGACTCCAAGACGACTGACCGCAGCCGCTCGAAGCTGGTGCTGAAGGGGGTCCCCCCGGGCCGCTGGTGGAAGGTGCTGCTGAAGCTGGGTGGGTGGCTGGCGCTGACGGGCGCGACGGCGGGCGCGGTGGGCCTGGTCGCCATCTACTACGTGTACGCGGACGGGCTGCCCGCCATCCCCAAGGTGGACGAGTACTGGCCGCCCATCGTCACGGAGGTCTACACCGACGACGCGGTGCTGGCCGGCGAGTTCTACAACGAGCGGCGCAAGGTGGTGCCCTACGAGCGCATCCCGAAGCGCCTGGTCCAGGCCTTCATCGCCAGCGAGGACTCCAGCTTCTTCGACCACTTCGGCGTGGACGTGCTGGGCACCTCGCGCGCGGCGTTCAAGACCATCGGCTCCAAGCTGGGTCTGCGCTCCGGCGGCATCCAGGGTGGCTCCACCCTGACGCAGCAGACGGCGAAGGCGGTGCTCATCTCCGCCGAGGGCTACAAGTCCGCCACGGCCAAGACGCTCACCCGCAAGATTCGCGAGGCCATCCTCGCGCTGCGGCTGGAGCAGGCGCTGACCAAGGAGGAGATCCTCTACCTCTACCTGAACAACGTCTTCCTCGGGCACCACAGCTACGGCGTGCAGAGCGCGGCGGAGAACTACTACCGCAAGGACGTGCGGGATTTGACGCTCGGGGAGATGACGCTCATCGCGGGCCTGCCCCAGGCGCCCAGCCGCTACTCGCCGTTCCTGCGCCCGGAGGCGGCCAGGAAGCGCCGCGCCTACGTGCTGCGCCGCATGCTGAACGAGGGCATGATTTCGCAGGCCGAGCACGACACGGCCAACGCGGAGGCGGTGAAGGTGTTCCCCGTGGAGGACGTCTTCCACGAGTTCGCCCCGTACTTCGTCGAGCAGGTCCGCAAGGACGTGGTGGACCGCTACGGCAACCCGGTGCTCCTCAAGGAGGGCCTGAAGATCTTCACCACCATGGACAGCGAGCGTCAGCGCGCCGCCCAGGACGCGGTGATGGAGGGGCTCTTGTCCGTCGACAAGCGCCAGGGCTGGCGCGGGCCGGTGAAGCAGCTGACGGCCGAGGAGCTCAAGGTCTTCCTCGACAAGTCGCGCAAGGCCATGGGCCAGGATGAGCTCGTGGAGGGGCGGCTGTACGTGGCGGCCGTCACGAAGATTGATGACGACGGCAAGGGCGCGGACATCCAGGTGGGGCCGCACGCGGCGCGGCTGCCGCTGTTGGGCATGCGCTGGGCGCGCAAGGTGAACCCGGAGGGCTACTACCCGGCGATGATGATTTCGTCGGTGAAGAAGGCCATCGCCGTGGGCGACCTCGTGGTGGTGCGCCACGTGACGAAGAAGGACCTCACCGACGACAAGGAGCAGTGGGACAAGAAGCTGGCCGAGGACATCCCCGCCGAGGGCGTGAAGCTCTTCCGGCTGGAGCAGACGCCCGAGGCCCAGAGCGCGCTCGTGTCCGTGGACCCCCACCGCCAGTACCTCACGGCGATGGTGGGCGGCTACGACTTCGACGACAACGAGTTCAACCGCGCCTTCCAGGCGTGCCGTCAGCCGGGCTCCTCGTTCAAGCCTTTCGTGTACTCGGCGGCGCTCGAGCAGCTCAACTGGACGGAGGCCACTGTCATCGTCGACTCGCCGATTGTCGAGCACGACCCGGACAACAAGGTGTCCTGGAAGCCGGCCAACTACAGCGAGGAGTTCGTGGGGGACGTGCTGTTGCGCACGGCGCTGGTGAACTCGATGAACATCCCCGCGGTGAAGACCTTCGGCGCGGTGGGCGTGAAGAACATGGCGGCGTGGAGCACGAAGCTGGGCATCACCACGCCCATGAACATGGACTTCTCCGCGGCGCTCGGCTCCTCGTGCGTGTACCCGGTGGACCTGGCCAACGCCTACGCGACGTTCAACCGCTACGGCCGCAAGAAGCCCACGTACTTCGTGCGCAAGGTGGAGGACCGCTGGGGCCGCACGCTGGAGGACCACACCGCGTTCGACGACGCGTGGGCGCCCCTGCAGGACCGCGTGGCCGCCGGCTACGCGCGCCTGTTCGAGCCCGGTGAGCAGGTGATGAGCCCGGAGGTGGGCTTCATCCTCACGCACCTGCTGCGCGGCGTGGTGCTCCAGGGCACCGGTGGCCCGGCGACGCGGCTGGGCAAGCCCGCGGCCGGCAAGACGGGCACGACGAACGACTCGTTCGATGCGTGGTTCGCGGCGTACACCCGCGACCTGGTGACGGTGGCGTGGGTGGGCTACGACCTGAACCCGCATCCGCTCGGCCGCTACGAGACGGGTGGCCGCGCGGCGCTGCCCATCTGGCTCAACTACATGAAGCGCGCGCTGGAGGGCCGGCCGCAGTCGGAGTTCTACCCGTGGCAGTCCATGGACCTGGTCCGGCTGCACATCGACAAGAAGACGGGGAAGATTGCCCCCGCCGGCTCGAAGAACTCCGAGCTGATGTTCTTCAAGAAGGGCACCGAGCCAAAGGACGCCGTGCCCGACAAGAACACCGTCGACGTGGACCAGTTCATGATGGGCGCGCAGTAGCGCCCGTCACGGCCGCTTCGAGCCTCCGGGCCCCGTGCGCCTCCTCCGGGAGGACGCGGGGCCCGAGTCGTATCAGGCGCCCCGGCGGAAGCGGCGAGCGGGCTCCACGTGGCGGAGAATCGCGGCGCGCAGCGCACCGACCTCCGGCCCTGCCTCGAGCACCGAGCGCGTGGCGGTGGGGATGACCTGCGCCTCGCGACCGGCGAACAGCCGCTTCAAGTCGTCGAAGCCCGCGCCCTGCGCGCCGATGCCCGGCGTCAGCAGGAGCGCGCCGCCCAGCCGCTCGATGACGCCCCGGTCCGTGTCGGGCAGGGTGGCGCCCATCACCGCGCCCGCGGGCAGCACGCCCGGGCCGGCCTTCTCGTTGAGCTCGCGCAGGCCGTCCGCCAGCGCCTCGGCCACCGTGCGCCCATCCGCGCCCTTCGACGTCTGGAGCGAGGCGCCCTCCGGGTTCGACGAGCGCACGACGAGGAACGCGCAGGCACCGGACGCGCGCGCCCGCTCAATCGTCTTCACTAGCGCGCCCAGCCCCAGGTACGCGGTGAACGTCGCCGCGTCCGCCTGGTAGGCGCTGTCCGGGCCGAACACCGACTCGGCATACGCGTCCATGGTGGAGCCGATGTCGCCGCGCTTCACGTCCAGCAGCGCGAGCGAGCCCGCGGCCTGGAAGCGCTTCATCAGCTTCTGGAGCACCTGGAGGCCCGCGGGGCCGTGGCGCTCGAAGAAGGCGCTCTGCGGCTTCACCACCGCCACGCTGTCACCGGCGGCCTCCGCGATGCGCTCGCAGAAGTCGGACAGCCCCTGCGCGGTGTCGGGCAGTCCCCAGCGGGTGAGCAGGTCCCGCGACGGGTCGACCCCGAGGCAGAACGGCGAGCGCTCGTCGGCGAGCCGGGCGAAGCGCTGGGCGAAGGACGGAGGAGTCGTCGAGGACATGGGACCTCAGCGCAGCCGGCGGGCGGCCGCGTCGAAGAGGGGGTTGGGCAGCACCTTCGCCAGCCTGGACGGGATGGCGAGCTGCCAGGGGAAGGAGAGCTCCGTGTCGCCGCGCAGGATGGCCGAGCCCATCAGCTCCACGGCCGCGTCCGTCTCCATCAGGAAGGGCATGGGGAAGTGGTTGGCGGCGGTCATCTCGCTCTTCACGAAGCCGGGGAAGATGCAGGTGACGCACACGCCGGTGCCCGCCAGGTCCACGCGCAGGCTCTCCATGAACGTGGCGAGGAACGCCTTCGACGCCGAGTAAGCCGCGTGTCCCGCCAGCCCCCGGTGCGCCGCGAGGCTGGAGATGCCCACCACGTGACCGCGCCGGCGCTCCACCATGCTCGGCAACACCGCCGTCAGCGTGGCGACCGCACCCGTGACGTTGGTGTCGATGATGGAGCGGACCTTGTCCCACTCCAGCCGCTTGCCGTGCGTGACGCCGCCGACGCCCGCGTTGGCGATGACCAGGTCCAGCCCGCCGCACTCCGAGTCGAGCTCGCGCAGCTTCTCCATGAGCGGCTCCGCGCGCGAGACGTCCAGCTCCACGGGCTCCACGGTGGCGCCCGCGGCCTGGGCCTCGGCGGACAGGGCCTGCAGCTGGGGGACGCGCCGGCCCGCCGCGAAGACGCGCAGGCCCCGCCGGGCCAGCCAGAGCGCCAGTCCGCGTCCCAATCCGCTCGAGGCGCCCGTCACCAGCGCCGTCCGGTAGCTCATCTCCGCCATGGTGTCTCCTCGTGAGGTGGCCGCGAGGGTGCTTCTCGCATGGTTGAAGAGGAAGGGGGGACACAAATCCAAGTCGCCCGGTGGAACCGCCAGAAGTCCACGGACCGCTGGAGCGCCGCCTCGCCCGGCTGGTGGGAATGTCCGATGCGCGGTGTCCGCGCGCTGACGCGCGACGGCCTCCGGGGGAGGCCCGGGCGTGGGGGTGATGACGTGTGCGCCGAGCGTCCTCACCTTGAATCGGAGGAGGGCTCGACCATGCTCAACTGCGTGCTGGCGGTCGACGACGACCCGGACATCCTGATGGCCTTCAAGGACGTGCTCGAGCTGGAGGGGCACCGCGTGCTCCTGGCCCGAGGAGGCCGGGAGGCGCTGGAGCTGCTCGGCCAGGGCGAGCGACCGGACGTGATTCTGCTGGACCTGATGATGCCGGACGGCAACGGCTGGGAGTTCAGGGATCGGCAGCTCGCCGACGCCTCGCTCGCCTCCATCCCCGTGGTGGTCATCTCCGGCCAGGGCGTGAGCGCGCGCGAGGTGATTGCGCTCGGCGTGGACGACTACCTGCGCAAGCCCGTGGACGTGGAGCGCCTGCTCGGGGCCGTGTCCCGCTTCGCGTCCTGCAGCGAAGGGGACGCGTCGCACGCCTGAGGAACGGGCCCGCGCCAGGTCGAGCGCGCGGGCCCTCCCTCGTGATGTCCTCAGTGCAGGCCGGACGGGGCCTGCTCCAGCTTCTCCATCACCTGGTCCACGGAGAAGCTCGACGGGCGCTGGCGCGGAGGGAACTCGCGGAACGTCGAGAGGAAGCGGGCCACGGCCTGCTGCGCGGGCACGAAGTAGAACGCGTGGTCGATGAGCCAGGCCTGGTAGCCGACGGCGTCCTGGGAGCGCTCCAGCGGGTCGGCGCGCAGGTCGAACGCGAGCGGCGCCCGACGCACGGTGAAGGGCTCACCCCAGGCCTCGATGCCCTTGGCGTTCTGCTCGGCGAACACGAGCTTCATGCGGCCGTGGCGGACGGCGACCAGCTCACCGTCGTCGCCGAAGTAGAAGAACTCCACGCGCTCCGACGGGCCCTTGCCGGACAACAGCCGCGTCTGGTCATACCCGTCCAGGTGGACCTTGAAGGTCCGCCCGTTGGCCTCGTGGCCCCGCTTGAGCTTCTCGACGATGTCGCCCTCGCCCGCGGCCGCGAGGAAGGTGGGCAGCCAGTCCTCGGAGGAGAACAGCTCGTTGATCTGCGTGCCGGGCTGGATGACGCCGGGCCAGCGCACCACGCAGGGCGCGCGGAAGGCGCCCTCCCAGTTGGTGTCCTTCTCGCCGCGGAAGGGTGTCATGCCGCCGTCCGGCCACATGCACGTCATCGCCCCGTTGTCCGTGGTGTAGATGACGAGCGTGTTCTCGGTCAGGCCCAGCGAGTCGAGCTTGTCGAGCAACTGCCCCACCATCGCGTCGTGCTCGACCATGCCGTCCGGGTAGAGCCCCAGCCCCGTCTTGCCCGCGGAGTCCGGCTTCAGGTGCGTGTGGATGTGCATGCGCGTGGTGTTGAACCACATGAAGAACGGCTGCGTGGACTGCTTCGCGTCCTCCAGGAAGTCGATGGCGGCGGCGAGGAACTCCTCGTCCACCGTCTCCATCCGCTTCTTGGTCAGCGGGCCGGTGTCCTCGATGCTTTGGCCGCCCTTGCCGTCCGACTTGCAGCGCAGCACGCCGCGCGGCCCGAAGCGCTTCTTGAAGGCCGGGTCCTTGGGATAGTCCACGTTCTCCGACTCCTCCTCCGCGTTGAGGTGGTAGAGGTTGCCGAAGAACTCGTCGAAGCCGTGCACGGTGGGCAGGTACTCGTCGCGGTCTCCCAGGTGGTTCTTGCCGAACTGGACGGTGCGGTAGCCGCGCTCCTTGAGCAGGTCCGCGATGGTGGGGTCCTCGGCCTGGAGGCCCACCTTCGCGCCCGGCATGCCGACCTTGGTGAGGCCGGTGCGGAAGGGACACTGGCCGGTGATGAAGGCCGCTCGCCCCGCGGTACAGCTCTGCTGCGCGTAGTAGTCGGTGAGCAGCGCGCCTTCCTTCGCGAGCCGGTCGATGTTGGGCGTGCGGTAGCCCATGACGCCCAGGTTGTAACAGCTCGCGTTCCAGTAGCCGATGTCGTCACCGAAGATGACGAGGATGTTGGGTTGCTTCGCCGCTGCCTTCTGGGTCGCCATCAATGTCCTCCAGGCGTGAATGTGAAATAGGGGTGGGCTCGGGCGCGCGCGGGGGCAAGAAGAGGCGGGCGGCGAAGCGGGCCCGCGGTGCCTTCGCCGTGCATGCGCGCACGCCCGTCGGCAGTCCTCCGCCTGCCCTCGGGCATCGCGGCGGGCGAGCCGTCGAATCACCCTGGAGGGCGGGGTGTGTGTCCAGCGCGAGGGTGCTCACCTCGAGTGTCGGGTGTCAGGCTCCTCGCGAGCGAGCGCGCTCCGCGACGACGGCTCGATGCCAGGGGAGGCCGTGCCCGCATGACTGACGCTCGAACCGACGACATGCCCTCGGGCGAGGACGCCACGGTGGCCGTGCTCCTGGACCTCGCGCGGGCGCTGCACCTGTCGTACGTGCCGGCCTTCGGCGTGGAGCAGCGCGTGCGGCGCGCGGCGAGGGCGTGGGGCCTGGAGGTGGAGGTCTTCACGCTGCAGACGCTCGCGGTGACGGAGGTGCGCTCCGGCGCGGCCCGCCGGGTGGACATCCAGCGGCTGCCCTTCAACCCCCACTGGAACCTGCGCCGGGCCGCCGGGCTGCTGCTGCTGTCGGAGTCGATTGCCCGCGGGCGGCTCGACGTGCCGGGCGCGCGCGCCGAGCTGGACCGCATCATGACGCCGCATCCCGCCCACCCCGAGTGGCTCGTGCTGCTCGCCTATGGCGCGTACGGCGGCGCCGTGGCCGTGCGCGTCGGGGGCGGTGTCTGGGAGCTGGTGGCGGGGCTCGTCGTGGGCGTGCTCGCGGGGGCCATCCACTTCGGCACGCTGCGCTCCATGCGCGTGGACCTGCAGAAGAGCTTCCTCGGCGCGTTCCTCGGCACGCTGCTCGCGTTCGGGCTGACGTTCGTCCTGCCGACGTTCGACGCGGCGCGGGCGCTCTTCGGGGGAATCACGCTGCTGGTGCCCGCGATGGTGGTGACGCTGGGCTCGGCGGAGCTGGTGGGCGAGTCCGTGGAGGCGGGCCTGTCGCGGCTCACCTATGGCCTGCTGCGCTTCCTGATGCTGGCGGTGGGAATCATGGCCGCGGCCACGCTGTGGCGCTTCTTCGGGCCGCTGCCACTCCAGCTCCGCGCGCAGCCACTGCCACACACGGCGGTGCTGCCCATCATCGCGGTGGGCGGCCTGGCCCTCACGGTGTGCATGTCCGCGCGCCGTCGCGACACGCCGTGGATTGTGGGCGCGGTGCTGCTCGCGTGGGGCATCCAGGAGCTCACCAAGGGCGTGCTGGGGGACCGGGGCAGCCCGCTCGTCTCCGCGTTCATCCTGGGCGTCGCGGGCCAGCTCTACGGGCGCATGCCCGAGCGGCTCGCGTCCACGCTCATCATGCCCGGCCTGCTCCAACTGGCGCCCGGGTTCATCGGGACACGGGCCATCCTCGCGCTGCTCGGCGTTCCGGGGCAGGGGGACGACGCGCGCGTGTTCGACATCCTCCTGGTCGCGCTGCAGCTGGTGCTGGGCCTGATGTTCGCCTTCATGCTCGGCCTGTCCCACGACGCCCGCGCGTCGGCCGAGGAGCGCGGTGAGCGCCCGGCGCGGACGAAGCCGCCGGAGCCCTCGGGGCCGCGAGGCGGAGGACTCCGGAGACCCGCCGAGGCGAACTAGGACAGCGCGCTCCAGTACGGCTTGAGCGCCTGTCGGCTCTCGCGCAGCGCCTCCCGCGCGTCGGTGTGCGTGTCGCCGGTGGGGAAGCTGTCGGAGCGGCCCGCGAGCACCTCGACGCAGGCGTGCACGGACTGCGAGAGGCCCTCCAGCGAGTAGCCACCCTCGAGCAGCAGCACGAGCCTGCCGTCGCAGACCTGCTCGGCGAGCGAGCGCAGCGAGGAGCACATGGCCGCGAAGCCGCGCTCGGTGACGTCCATGCCGCCAATCGGGTCGTGCTGATGCGGGTCGAACCCCGCGGACACCACCACCAGCTGGGGACGGAAGGCCTCGGCCACGGGGAGCAGCAGCTCCTCGAAGAGCATCCCGTAGTCCGCGTCCGAGTTGCCGCCCGGCAGGCCCACGTTGACGGTGTAGCCCTCGCCCGCGCCCTGGCCCACCTCGGGCGAGGCGCCGGTGCCCGGGTAGTAGGGGAACTGGTGCACCGACTGGTACATCACGTCACGCCGGCCCCAGAACGCCGCCTGCGTGCCGTTGCCGTGGTGCACGTCCCAGTCGAGCACCAGCACCCGCTCGGCGCCCAGCCGTCGCCCGGCCTCCGCGGCGATGGCCGCGTTGTTGAAGAAGCAGAAGCCCATGGCGCGGTCCGGCTCCGCGTGGTGTCCGGGCGGACGCACCAGCGCGAAGGCGTTGCGCGCCTGTCCCGCCATCACCGCCTCCACGGACTGCACCGCCGCGCCCGCCGCCAGCCTCGCCGCGTCCACGCTGTCCGGGGACACGACGGTGTCGGCGTCGATGCGCGCCGTGTGGCCGTTGAGCTTTCGCAGGCGCTCGAGCAGGGCGGGGGTGTGCACCGCCAAGAGCTCCTCGTCCGTCGCCGAGCGGGGCGAGCCCATCACCGTGCCCCGCACGGGGGTGCTCGCGAGCACCCCGAGGATGCGCTGGAGGCGCGCGGGGGACTCGGGGTGGCCCTCTCCCGGGTCGTGCTTGAGGAAGAGGGGGTCGGTCATGAGCAGGGTGGGCTTCATCAGGGTAGGACCTTACGCATCCAGGCGCGGGGATGTCAGGCTCCCGCCGGGCGGAGGGGCGGCCGAGGGGCCTGGCCCCGGTTCTTGCCCTGCCGGTATTTCCATTCCTACAGTGGCCCGCCTTGGCTCCGCGCTTCAAGAAACCCGGCCTGCGCAGCATCCTGCTCGGCTCCTTCGCCGTGGTGCTCGCCCTCATCCTCGGGACGCTCTACTTCGTCGTCCCGTCCCGGGTGGAGGACTTCCTGGAGACGCGCCTGACGAAGCACGGCGACGACAAGGCGCTCCAGGCGTCGCGTGACCTGGCCAACCTCTCCCTCACCATCCTGCCGCCCCTCCTGGAGACGCTCCACGGCGGCGACGACGACTTCGCGCTCATCGCCCTCATCACCCCGGATGGCCGCGTGCAGGCCGTGCATCCCCCCAGCGCGGAGGGGTGGCTGCTCAACAACCTGCGCGAGCAGCCGTCCAAGGACCCCGCCACGCTGGACGGCGCCGTCTTCGAGAACGGCAACAAGGCCAGCGTCCGTCCGGTGTCCCTGCACGAGGGGCCGGCCCATGTGCTGGTGGCGGTGAACTTCAGCTCGCTGGAGGAGGTCGTCACCTCGCTGCGGCACGTGGTGCTGCTGGCGTTCGGCATCGGCCTGGCGCTCTTCCTCGTGGTGGCCTTCTTCATCTCGCGCGCCTTCATCCTGGTGCCGCTGGACGCGATGATGACCATGGCGCGAAGGCTCGCGGAGGCGGACCTCACGGGCCGCGTGGACGTGGGCTCGCGCGACGAGCTGGGCCTGCTCGCCGAGGCGCTCAACCGCATCGCCCAGAGCTGGCGCGACACGCTGGGCCGGGTGCGCGGCGTGTCGGATGTGGTGGCGGGCGTCATCGAGCAGATCCACCGCACCGGCACCACCGTGTCCTCCGGCGCCAGCACCGTCCAGGCCCGCGTGGAGGAGACCTCCTCCTCCATGGTGGAGATGATGGCGTCCTTGCGCGGCATCGCGGAGAACGTGGAGGTCCTCTACCAGAGCGCCGAGGAGAGCAGCTCCTCCATCATGGAGATGGCCGCCACCAACGACGAGGTGGCGGAGAACGTCACCGCCATGGCCGCCAGCGTCGAGGAGACCACCAGCGCGATTGAGGAGATGACCTTCTCCATCAAGGAGGTCGCCAAGAACATCCAGGAGCTGTCCGCCTCCACGGAGGAGACGTCCTCGGCCATCAGCCAGATGGACGCGGCCATCGGCCAGGTGGAGGCCAACGCCAAGGAGACCGCGCGCCTGTCCGAGCAGGTCTTCGACGACGCGCAGACGGGCGTGGAGGCGCTGCGCAAGACGCTCACCGGCATCGACCGCATCAAGGGCTCCAGCCGCGCCGCCGCGGACGTCATCGACAGCCTGGGTCGGCGCATCTCCGAGATTGGCAACATCCTCAACGTCATCGACGACGTGGCCGAGCAGACCAACCTGCTCGCCCTCAACGCGGCCATCATCGCCGCGCAGGCCGGCGACCACGGCAAGGGCTTCGCGGTGGTGGCGGAGGAGATCAAGGACCTGGCCGAGCGCACCGGCGCGTCCACCAAGGAGATCGCCGAGCTCATCCGCAGCATCCAGGAGGAGAGCCGCAACGCCGTGGTGGTGATGAACCAGGGCGCGCGCAACGTGGAGGAGGGCGTGCAGCTGGGCCGCGAGGCGGAAGGGGCGCTGCGCAAAATCAACGACAGCACCCAGAAGTCCACGCAGATGGTGAAGGCCATCGCCCGCGCCACGGTGGAGCAGGCCCGCGGCAGCAAGCAGGTTACGGCCTCCATCCACCGCATCAGCGAGACGGTGCAGCAGATTTCGAAGGCCTCCAACGAGCAGGCCAAGGGCGGCGAGCAGATCATGAAGAGCGCGGAGAAGATGAAGGCGCTCACCGCCCACGTGCAGCGCAGCAGCCAGGAGCAGGCGCACGGCAGCAAGCAGATCACCCGCTCCATCGAGAGCATCAACGAGATGGTGACCCACCTGAACCGCGCCCAGAAGGAGCAGACCAAGGGCAGCGAGCAGGTGCTCAAGGCGGTGGAGACCATCAAGGGCGTCTCCGAGCACCAGACACGCTCCGTCAAGCAGCTGGAGGAGGCCATCGACAACCTCCAGCGGCAGGCCGAAATCCTCCGGGGCGAGGTGCGCCGTTTCCGTGTCTAGCCGTGCGCGCGGCCCGCGAATGGCTTAAGGACAGGAGGACATGCCGACAGAGCGACAGGTGTCCGAGCGCTGGGTGGTCTTCCTGATTGGCGCGGTCCAGTTCGTCAACATCCTGGACTTCGTGATGGTGATGCCGCTGGGGCCCGACTTCGCCAAGGGCCTGGGCATCGCCTCGTCGCACATCGGCACCATTGGCGGCGCGTACACGGCGGCGGCCAGCGTCGCGGGGCTGTTGGGCGGCTACTTCCTGGACCGGTACGACCGGCGCCGGGCGCTGGCGGTGTCCATGCTGGGGCTGGTGGTGGCCACGGCGGCGGGAGGGCTGGCCACGGGGCTGTCCACGCTGATGCTCGCCCGGGTGGCCGCGGGCATCTTCGGCGGGCCCGCCACGTCGCTGTCCTTGTCCATCATCGCGGACCTGATTCCGGTGGAGCGGCGCGGACGCGCGCTGGGCGCGGTGATGGGCGCGTTCTCCGTGGCCTCCGTCGCGGGCGTGCCCATGGCGCTGAAGCTGGCGGAGCACGGCGGCTGGCGCCTGCCGTTCTTCGTCGTCGCGGCGCTGGGCCTGCTCGTGGTGGTGGGCGCCATCTTCTTCCTGCCGCCCATGCGTGGCCACCTGACGGCCGAGCGCGGGGCGGCGCGCAGCGTGGGTGTGCTGGAGCTGCTCGGCCGCCGCGAGGTGCAGCTGTCCTACGTCATGACGGCGGTGGTGATGATGGCGGGCTTCGTGCTCATCCCCAACATCTCCGCCTACCTCCAGCAGAACCTGGGCTACCCGCGTGACCTGCTCTGGTTCCCGTACTTCGTGGGCGGCATCGTCAGCTTCGTCACGCTGCGGCTGGCGGGGCCGCTGGTGGACCGCTACGGCGCCTTCAGGCTGGGGACGGCGGGCTCGGTGCTGCTGCTGGTGGCGACCTACGTGGGCTTCGTGGACTACCCGCGCTGGCTGCCGATTCCGCTGCTCTTCGTGCTCTTCATGACGGCCATGGGCGTGCGCAACGTGTCCTACAACACGCTGACCTCGCGCGTGCCGGACAACCCGGTGCGCGCGCGCTTCATGTCGCTCCAGTCCGCCATCCAGCACATGGCCTCCGCGGTGGGGGCCTTCCTCAGCGCGCAGCTCCTGACGGACCTGCCGGACGGCACCCTGGGCGGCATGACGCGCGTGGCCTGGGTGTGCATGGGCCTGACGGTGGCGCTGCCGCCGATGTTGTGGGTGGTGGAGCGGCAGGTGCGCTCCCGGGAGCAGGCGCGCGCCCTGGCGGTGCCTGCTTCCCAGGGGCTGGCCGTCCCCCTGTCTCCCCAGGCGCACCCACACCAGTAGTCTCAGGCCCTTGGAAAGGGCCCGGCCGTCCCCCGGCCACGGTGTCGGGCGGACGTCCGGAAGCGTCGAGCGGTTGCGCCAGGGGGCCTGGGGCGCGATAAACCGGGCTGCTTCGGGGAGAGCCGTCAGGACATGTTCAACATCGGCGCAGGCGAAATGGTGCTCATCGCGGTGGCCGCGCTGCTCATCCTCGGGCCGCAGCGGTTGCCCGAGCTGGCGCGTGCCATCGGCAAGTTCATGCGGGAGTTCCGTCGCCAGACGGACGAGGTCCGCAACGTGGTGGAGCGCGAGTTCTACACGATGGACCAGGACCTGAACCGCGAGCCTCCGCCTCCGGTGCGTCCCACCCCCGTCTTCC